>JBHICX010000193.1:0-4985 GCA_046759805.1 Kiloniellales bacterium
AGACCCGGGGGATTTTCGACCCACGACCTGGGCCGGCTCTACGAGGTGCTGCCGAATCTGGGTCGCCTGGTCGAAGCCCATGCCCAGCGCGTATCCTCGCTCACCCTGTTGCGCACCTACCTCGGCAGGAACGCGGGCGAGCGGGTCTCGAACGGCCTGGTCAAGCGGGGCGACGGTGAGGACCTGCACGCGGCGATCTGGATCTCCGACCTGCGAGACTCCACCGCTCTGGCGAAGACGCTCTCCCGCGAGGACTACCTGGCCGTCCTCAACCTGTATTTCGATTGCGTCGCCGGTGCGGTGATCGAACATGGCGGCGAGGTGCTGAAGTTCATCGGCGACGCGGTGCTCGCCGTGTTTGCGATCGACGACCCCGATGAGCCGCATCCCGAGGCGTGCATGCGGGCGCTTTCGGCTTACGAGGACGCGCGGAAGCGGATGGCCGCCGGCAATGGCGAGCGGCAACAACGGGGCGAACCCAATCTGGAATTCGGCACCGGATTGCACCGTGGCGATCTCACCTACGGCAACATCGGCACCGAAAGGCGCCTGGATTTCACGGTCATCGGCCCGGCGGTCAACGAGGTCGCGCGAATCGAAGCCTTGTGCAAGACCCTGGACAAGCCGATCCTGATGTCGTCGGCGTTCGCCGAAAGCCTCTCCGGCGAGCTGGTATCCCTTGGCCCCCACACCTTGCGCGGCGTGCGCCCCAAGCAGCATATTTTCACCCTGCCGGCCAATGGCGGCCTGCCGGGTGGCGCTTGAATCAAGCCGAGGGCATCTGGCGACTGGCTTGTGACGGCCGGCCTCGGCGCCGGCCGCTCCGGTTGCCGAAACGTCGACAAAGGGGGGAGACGCGGCCGATGGACTTTTCGCCGACCGAGGACCAGCGCCGGCTGCAAGAGGCGGCGCGGCGCTTCGCCCGTGAGCAGATGGCCGAGACGGCGCGGCAGATCGAACAAGACGACCAGCCGATCGACCGGTCGTGGGTCAAACGCTATGCCGAGATGGGCTTCCTCGGGATCAACGTGGCGCCGGAGTATGGCGGGCTCGGGCTCGGCAACCTCGAGGCGCTCATGGTGCTGGAGGAGTTCGCCCAGGTGTCGCCGGCGGTGGCCTTTCCGATCTTCGAAAGCTCGGTGGGGCCGGTCAGGGCCATCGAACACCTGGCCGGGGATCAGCTGCGCCGGCGGGTGATCCCGCGGGTGTGCGCCGGCGAGATCGTGGTCGCCGTGGCCATGTCCGAGCCGGAGGCGGGCTCGGCGCTCACCGACCTCAAGACCCGCGCCCGCGCCCAAGGCGACAAGGTCGTCGTCAACGGCCAGAAGCGCTGGTGCACCGGCGGCGGCCACGCCGACGGCTACGTGGTCTATTGCCGGCTTGCCGATGAGCCCGGGGCCAAGGGCATCGGCGCGGTCTATGTGGAGAAGGACCGCCCCGGGGTCTCCTTCGGCGCCCGCGAGCGGCTGATGGGGTTCCGCGGCCTGCCCAGCGCCGACATCTTCTTCGACGACGTCGAGGTACCGCGCGAAAATCTGATCGTCGACGCCGGCGGCTTCCGCAAGATGATGGAAACCTTCGACCTCGAGCGCTGCGGCAACGCCACCATGTGCCTCGGCATCGCCGCCGCCGCCCTCGAGGAAGCCCTGGCCTATGCCCAGGAACGCCGCCAGTTCGGCAAGCCCATCTGCGAGTTTCAGGCGGTGCAGCTGAAGCTGGCCGAGATGGCGATGAAGGTGGAGGCCGCGCGCCTCCTGATTCACCGCGCCGCGCATGCGTCGCAATCCGGGCTGCCGTCGGTCTTGTATGCGAGCGTCGCCAAGTGCTTCGCCAACGAGATGGTGCGCGAGGTCGCCGGCACGGCCCTGCAATTGATGGGCGCCTACGGCTATTCCAGGTCCTACCGGATGGAGCAACGCCTGCGTGACGCCTGGGGCTGGGGCATCGCCGGGGGGACCATCGACATCCAGAAGGTGAACATCGCCGCGGCGCTGGTGGGGCGCCGATTCGACCAGCGCCGGTGATATACACGCGATTTAGCGCTGCCGTGGTAGGTTGCCGGCAAGCGGCTTGCCGATACATCGTCCCTGATGTGCGGGACGCCGCGATCCGCTCGCAACCCCAAGGAACCAAGCATGGATTTCTCGTTGACCGCCGAGCAGCAGGCGATCCACGACAATGTGGCCAAGGCCTGCGCGCCCTTCGACGACGACTACTGGCTGGAGCGCGGCGGCAACGCCGAGAAGGTGCTTGGCCTGCCGAAATCGTATTGATGACCGCCGGAGGGACCTCGATGACCGGCCCGCTCGAAGGAATTCGCGTCCTCGATCTCACCTCGGTGCTGCTCGGCCCCTTGGCCACCCAAATCCTCGGCGACATGGGGGCGGACGTGATCAAGGTCGAGCCGCCGGGAGGCGACGCGGCCCGACATATCGGGCCCAATCGCAATCCGGGGATGGCGGCGCTGTTCCTTGCCATCAACCGCAACAAACGGAGTCTGGTGCTGGACCTGAAGCAGCCCGCGGCCAGGCAGACGTTGCTCGACCTGGCGTCGACGGTGGACGTGTTTGTCCACAACATGCGGCCCCAGGCCATCGCCAGGCTGCAACTGACCTACGAGGATCTGGCCATGGTCCGCCCGGACATCATCCATTGCGGCGCCTACGGTTTTCGCCAGGCCGGTCCCTATCGACACAAGACGGCGTATGACGACATCATCCAGGCAGGCTCTGGCATGGCGGCGCTGCAAGGCAAGTTCGCCGACGCGCCGCGATACGTGACCTCGGCCATTGCCGACAAGACCGTGGCGCTGTTTGTGGTCTATGCCATCACCATGGCCTTGTTCCACCGTGAGCGCACCGGCGCCGGACAGGCCATCGAGGTCCCCATGTTCGAGTCCATGGTCGCCTTCGCCATGGTGGAGCATCTGTTTGGGCAAACCTTCGAGCCGCCGCTGAGCGCGGCCGGCTACCCCCGCACCCTGTCGCCGAGCCGTCGGCCTTACGCCACCAAGGATGGCTATATTGGGGTGCTGCCGTTCACCGATAAGCAGTGGACGAACCTGGTCGAGCTGGCCGGGCGCCCGGAGCTGGCAGCGGACTCCCGGTTCACCAGTGTCTCGAAGCGACTCGGCAACGTCGACGCGCTTTATGCCGAGCTTACCGCCATCCTGGCCACCCGGACCACCGCCGAGTGGCTCGCCGTTTTGGATGCCGCCCACGTTCCGGCCATGACCGTCAACGGGCCCGAGGATCTGCCCCATGACCCGCATCTGGAGGCGGTCGAGTTTTGGCGGCTGATGGACCATGAAAGCGAGGGAATGGTGCGCATGACGGATGTGCCCGTCGGCATGTCGAGGTCGCCGGGCGACATCCGCCGGCTGGCCCCCCGGCTTGGCCAGCACAGCGTCGAGATTCTCAAGGAGGCAGGACTGAGCGCCTCCGAGATCGCCGCCCTGATGCAAAGTGGCGCCACCCTGCAAGGGGAGGAACAGTCATGAAAACCATGGGTGTCGGGTTCTACTGGAACGATCTCGAGGTCGGCTTCCAGTTCAAGACCGTGGGCCGCACCGTGACCGAGACCGACATCATCAACTTCGTCAACTGCACCGGCATGGTCGAGGTCATGTTCACCAATGTGGAGTTCCTCAAGAGCGGCTCCTCCATCAAGGGCCGGGTGGCGCCGGCGGCGCTGGTGTTCGGCTTGGCCGAAGGCTTGCTGATCCAATCGACTATGCAGGAGACCGGGCTTGCCTTTCTCAACATGGAGCTGGACGTGAAGAAGCCAGTCGTTGCCGGCGACACCATCCACGTGGAGTGCGAGATCACCGAAGTCCGCGCCACATCGAAGGGCAATCGTGGCCTGGTCCGCAGCCTGAACAAGGTGGTCAACCAGAAGGACGAGGTGGTCTTGACCTATACCCCCTTGCGCCTCCTGGCGGGCCACGACTGACGCCTAGGCCCCTAGGTTGCTCGCATCTTCACCATGATCACAGGTGAAAAATCGGCCACGTCTACTACCCCCATTTCCCAAGTGGTCATGATGTTCAGTGTGGCCAGAGACAAAATCTTCTATAAGAATCATATAGTTGAATGAGCGAGGATCCTTCGGGTCAAATTCGACCGCCGTCCGAAGCACCGGCACGTCAGCGAGCGGTCTCCCATCTTTCAGCCCTCCCGACTCGGCATCAATGACCTAGATGATCGGGCGCCAGAATGCCGCCTCCTTTATATTGCGTGGTCGCTGACGGGCGCGAAGTCGGCCCTGCGGCCGTGCCTTGGATCGGCCGGCGTAGCGGATCACAGGCCATTTGTTGCAATTCAGTCACAGTGTTGATCTTTCATCACCCCCCTGGGCCGAAACCGTTGGCTGTGACGGAGTTCGTGCCTCTATACTGTATCGAACCGGGGGGTGTACCGCATGCTTCGGGTACGGTGGGGACTCAAGAAGGTTGGGTTGCGCGTGGCCAGGGCGCTGGTGTTGGCGCTGATGACGGCGAGCGCCGGCGCCGACGAGATGCCGGCGAACAACGATTGGACAGGCGCGCTCGGGAGCTGCGCCGATTGCTGGAGTCTCTCGGCCGGGGTGGTGGCCCTCGACCGGGACATCGACGACAACGTGAACGTGATCCTGGTGGAACCGGGAACATTTCGCGCTGCCGGGAGTGCCAACTTCGGCAAAGTCAGTGACGACATTCCGATCGTCAATGTCCAGGACATGAGCCTCGATACCGAAGTCAGGGAAGCGTTCACCATCGGCCGCGCCATCGGCCGCGACTGGAGCGCCGAGGTGAGCGGCCTGCACGTCAAGCACGAGGACGAGCTTGACGTCGGCATGGGCTCCGATGGGTTTGTGACCGCCGTTAGCCTGCCGTTCGATGACAGCTTCAAGGCCACCCCGAACAGCTTCCTCTCGAGCGGAATAGGGGCGGACCGCGCCCGGGTCGCCTATAAGACGCGGCTCTATGATTTGTAGTTGACCGGCCG
>JBHICX010000194.1:0-4969 GCA_046759805.1 Kiloniellales bacterium
AGCCGCGTCGAGGACGCTCAGTGCAGGCCGACCAAAAGTACCACCATGATCATGCCGGCGGCGACGGGTAGAAGGTCGGATCCGGGGTCCATGTGGGCATCTTGATCTCCTCCCTGAAGCTCGCCCGACGGGCATGGCGTATTGCAGGTTGCCACGAAAGGACGGCACGCGAGAAGGGCCGCCGTCATGCGGTCGGTCTATGGCACAGACTGGATGCTCTGGTCGCCCGCGTCGCCGGCCGGCCGGTTGACCGACATCACCCGCCAATGGCCGCCGTCCGCGGCGCCGATGTGGTCGAGGCGGGTCAGCGACAGGTTGTCGATCGAAAAGCACAGCGCGCTGTCCGGCTCCAGCGACAGGGCCAGGCCAATCGCCGCCCGGATGGTCCCGCCATGGGCCACGGCGATGATGTCGCGGCCGGGATGGCGGGCGGTGAGGCGCAGGATCGCGCGGCTGGCGCGCCGCACCAGGCTGGTGAAGCTCTCGCCGCCGGGCGGCGCGGTGGCGGCCGGAGCCAGCCAGAACGGGTGCTTCTCGGCCAGTTCGCGATACACCTCGGCGCGCCGCCGGCCCTGCCAGGCGCCGAAATGCTGCTCGGCCAGGTCGGCTTCAACGAGCGCCTCGGGCAAGCCGAGGCCGGCGGCGGCCAGCGCGGTGGCGGTCTCCCGCGCGCGTCTCAAGTGACTGGTTACCAACAGGGCGCCCGCCGGCAGGATGGTCGCCAGGGCCCGGAGCCGGGCCCTGTCCAAGGTGTCGCAGGGGACGTCCGTCTGGCCGTAGATCAGCCCGTCGGGGTTGGCAACCGGGGCGTGACGGATCCACCACCATCGCGTGGTCGCGGCCATGGCGCCTAGCCTCGGGCCAGCGCCGCGGCGGTGAGTAGGGCGGCGACCTCGGCCGCCTGCTGCACGGCGCCCAGGACGTCGCCGGTATGGCCGCCCAGCTGCCGGCGGGCCAGCGTCATGACCGCCGCCGCGGCCACACCGCCGGCCAGCAGCACCAGGACGCCGGTCGGCGGACCGAGTGCCAGGAGCGCGATCACGCTCGCCACCCCGGCCGCGGCCAAGGCAAGCCCGGCCGACGGGCGGCCGGCCTCGGCCGCCAGGCCGTCCTGGCGGGCCGCGTCAAGGCGCGCCATGACCGCCGGCAGGGCGCCGCGCGACACCGCGCCGGCGCCAATGAGCGCCCCGGCCGCCGCCCCGGGCTGGGCCAGCGCCGCCAGCGCCGCGACCCTGAGCCCGACGCTGAATATGAGCGCCAGCGCGCCGTAGCCGCCGATGCGGCTGTCGCGCATGATGGCCAGCTTCTCGGCCCGGCCGCGGCCGCCGCCCAGGCCGTCGGCGGTATCGGCCAGGCCGTCCTCGTGCAGCGCCCCGGTCACCAGCACCGTCACCGCCAGTGCTATGAGCGCGCACGCCGCCGCCGGCAGGGCCAACCGGCTGGCGACCGCGAATCCGGCCGCCCCGGCCAAGCCGACCGCGGCGCCGATCACCGGGGCCGCCCATTGGGCCCGGGCCAGCGCCTCGCCGGTGATGGTGCCGGGGTGAGCGAGCGGCAGGCGGGTATAGAGGACGGCGGCGACCTTGATGTCGCGTCCCCAGGCCTCGAGGCGGCCGGGGGCGGAGCGGGGCTGGAATCGGCGGGGCGGCATCGGAGGATTTCTTGTGGTGCGCGCACCCTGGTTATAGGAGAGTCGGCCGGCTCGCAACAGCCCGGAGGGAAGGCGATGGACGAGGCGTTGGGCAGCGAAGGGCGGAGCCCTGCCGCCTCCCTCGACGAGATGCGGCGGATCCTGCGCGACCTGCCCGGGCCGCACCTGGACTCAGGCACCAGGGCGGCTGAGCGCGAGCGCCAACTCACCAAGCCGCCGGGATCGCTGGGCCGGCTGGAGGCGCTGGCCGAGTGGCTGGCCACCTGGCAGGGCCGCCACCCGCCGCGGCTGGAGCGGCCACGGGTCTGCGTGTTCGCCGGCAACCACGGGGTGGCGGCGCGCGGGGTGTCGGCCTACCCGCCCGAGGTGACCGCCCAGATGGTGCGCAACTTCATCGACGGCGGGGCCGCGATCAACCAGGTGTGCCAGGCCGTGGATGCCGAGCTCAGGGTTTACGAGATGGGTCTTGAGGTGCCCACCGAGGACTTCTTGAAGGCGCCGGCGATGACCGACGAGACCTGCGCGCGCGCCATCGCCTACGGCATGATGGCGGTGGAACAGGGGTTCGACGTGCTGGCGGTGGGCGAGATGGGGATCGCCAACACCACGGCGGCGGCGGCCATCTGCCTGGCCCTGTTCGGCGGCAAGCCGGAGGACTGGACCGGCCCCGGCACCGGCGTCGCCGGCCAGGCGCTCTCGCTGAAGACCGAGGTGGTGGGGGCCGCGGTGGCCCGCCACCGCGACGCGATGGGCGACGGGTTCGCGGTGTTGCGCTGCCTCGGCGGCCACGAGCTTGCCGCCATCGCCGGCGCCATCATAGCGGCGCGGCGCGCCCGCATCCCGGTGCTGATCGACGGCTATGCCGCCACCGCCGCGGCGGCGG
Organism: Kiloniellales bacterium; assembly: GCA_046759805.1. Classification (GTDB taxonomy): domain Bacteria; phylum Pseudomonadota; class Alphaproteobacteria; order JBHICX01; family JBHICX01; genus JBHICX01. Next base: position 2,535 of record JBHICX010000194.1, read on the forward strand.
TCTTGCATGCCATGGACGGCCAAGCGCTGGACCACTGCCAGGTGGCGCATCTGTCGGCCGAGCCGGCCCACGGCCGGCTCTGCCGGGCCATCGGCAAACAGCCGATCCTCGACCTCGGCATGCGCCTCGGCGAGGCCTCGGGGGCGGCGCTGGCGATCGCCATCGTCAGGGCCGCGACCCGCTGCCACGCCGGCATGGCCACCTTCGCCGAGGCCGGGGTGAGCGGGAAGACGGAGTAGATGCGCGGGGAGTCGGACCGGCCGGCGCCGGTTCGGCGATTTGTCACGAAGATTGCGGATTAACTGGCGCGCCCGGGAAGACTCGAACTCCCAACCTTCTGATCCGTAGTCAGACGCTCTATCCAATTGAGCTACGGGCGCGGCGCGCCGGGCACCCTACTGAAGCCGGTGTCGCTTGACAAGCGGCGGGGTCGGGCGACTAATGCCGGTAGCGGCCGGTCCGCCGTCGAGTATGGTAGCAGCGGCAGGCGCAAGCCTGACGAATACCGGACCTGCAGGCGACCGTTGACTTGAGCGACGATACGACATGGACGGGCAGGCGTCGCGGCGGGAAGGTGATTTCCGGAATTTACCTAGTCCTGGCCGCGGTGTTGCTCGCGTTTCAGTTGCAGGGATGCGCCGGCATGGGCTCGCTGTGGCCCTCGCTTAGCGCCGAGGAGCCGGTCGCCACGGACGAGCCGGAATCGTCCGTCCAACCCGCTCCGGCGAACGCCGGCTGGACCACGCCGCCCGGCATTTCCAACCCGCCGACTCCGGCACCAGCCGCGCCGGCAAACGCGCCAGCACCCGTGACCCGGCCCGCACCCGCGCCGCCGGCACGAATTGTCGCCGGTGCCGCGCCGCCGGCACTCGGGACCGGCAACTTCGAGCCCCAGCCCCTGACGCCGGGCATGCCGACCGGCACCTTCGTCGGGCAGCGGGTCCAGCAACTGCGAGCCGATCTTGCCAGGCTGCAGGGCAGCATCTCGCAGTACAATGCCGAAATGCAGCAGCTGCGCGCCCGAGTGAGCCAGGACGCGCAGCGCTACCGCACCGTTCTCGCCAGGGCGAACTCCCGGCACCAGGCCGCCGCTGCGCTCGACGAACTGGCGGCCGGCGTCATCAAGATGGCCGACCTGGCCGACAGGGCGGCCAAGGACGCGGGGCTGGCCACGTTCCTGCTGGAGTCGGTGCGCGACGCCTACGGACTGTCGGGCGCGGTGCAGGAGGACCATCGCCAGCTCGCGGTGCTTGAGGCCGATACCAACCGCACGGCGGAGCTGTTCGGCCGCCTGCTGTTCGAGCTCAGGGCCGACGTCGACCGCCAGAGCGCCTATCTCGGCGCCGAGCGGCGCAACCTCGCGGTGGTGTCGGGGACCACCGGGGACAGGCCAGTCTATGGTCCCGGCCGCGCCGGCACGGCAGTGGCCGCCGCGCCGGCCTACGGCGGCGTCGCGCCGGTCATGGTGCGGCCGCTGGTCGTGATCCATTTCGACCGCCCGAACGTCGATTACGAGCGAGCCGTCCACGCCGCCGCCAGCCAGGCGTTGCAGCGCCGTCCCGACGCCGTGTTCGACGTGGTCGCGGTCACGCCGGCCTCCGGCAGCCAGGCCGTGGTGGCGCGCAACGCCAGTCAAGCCAAGCGACTCGCGGAAAGCGTGCTGCGCTCATTGACCAACATGGGTCTGCCGGCCGACCGGATCACCCTGTCGGCCACCACCAGCGCCGTGGTGCGCAGCAACGAGGTGCACATCTACGTGCGCTGAGGGTTGGCGAGACCGGAGTGATTTGATCCGTCGGTCCCGCCGCGGCGCCACAGACTTGCCACGAAATCCTGGCCAAATGCTGTGAATTGTGGCTATTTCGTGATAGGCCAACTAAATCTTGACAAGACGGCGGCGCGCCGCGGCCCGGGCGAGGCGTCGGAGTGAGCCAAGGCATCATGGTGGGACCCGCGACCGATACCCGTAAGACCGGCTTCCTGCCGCAGGGCGCCGGCCGGTTCCTGCGCCGGCAGGCGCGCTGGGCGGTCGGACTGGCACTCATGCTGGCCGGGCTCATGTCGCTTCTGGCGCTCTTGAGCCACCACCCCGGCGACCCGTCATTGAACACCGCCGCCGACGGCCCGGTGCGCAACCTGTTGGGCCGACCCGGCGCCTACCTGGCCGACCTCGCGATGCAGAGCTTCGGGCTTGCCGCCATGTTGGGGGCGCTGGTCGTCGCCACTTGGGGGTGGCGGGTCGCGGCCGGGGGCAGGATGACGGCGGTGTGGCTGCGTATCGGACTGCTCCCGGTGGCGCTGGCGTTCATCGCCGCCGCCCTGGCGGCGCTGCCGTCGCCCGCGGACTGGTCGCTCGACGGCGGGCTCGGCGGCGCCGCCGGGGTGTTGCTGCTGGGGCGAGGGCACGCCGTCTCCCTGGCCCTGGGGCTGGCCAT
>JBHICX010000195.1:0-4957 GCA_046759805.1 Kiloniellales bacterium
AGAAGGAGGAGGACGACTTTCAGCTGCGTTGGGCACTCGCCTTCCTCAGGGCCACCGGGTCCCTCGATCTCGACGTGATGGACGCGTCCTATGTGGCGCTGCAGCCAATCGAGGTGTTCGAGCGGCCGAGCCGAGACGCGCCTCCAGTGGACAGCCTGGCCCGGGGCGTGACCGTCAAGGTCGTGGGCCGCATTCGCGGCCGCAACTGGTTCCTGGTCGACCGGGGCGACACCCGTCTCGCCTACGTCAGGGCCGCGCATCTGGCGCCGACGGCCAGCGCCCAGTAACGTTACTCCGCCGCCGCGCCGGCGGCACGCTGGCCGGGGTCGAGGGGCAGGCTGACGCCGATCATGCAGTCGCGGGTGACCAGCCGGGCCAGCTCGGTCTCGCCCATGCCGTCGCTGCCCGGCGGCCGCATGGGCAGCACCAGATAGCGCATGTCGGCGGTGGAATCGTGCACCCGCACCTCGACCGAGTCGGGGATCCCGGTGCCGAACTCGGCCAGCACGGCGCGCGGCTCCTTGACCGCGCGGCTGCGGTACGGCCGGCTCTTGTACCAGTCCGGCGGCAGGCCGAGTATGGCGCGCGGGTAACAGGAACAAAGCGTACAGACCACCAGGTTGTGTATCTCGGGCGTGTTCTCGAGCACCACCAGCCGGGTGCCCAACGGGTCGATGCCCAGCTCTTCCGCGGCCGTCGCGCCGTCGGCCAACAGGCGTTGCTTGAACGCGGGGTCGACCCAGGCGCGGGCCACCAGCCGCCGGCCCAGCTCCGGCGTGCGCCGGTCGGTCGCCTCCACGGTGCGGCGCACCTCCTCGGCGGCAAGGATGCCTTTCTCGATCAGCAGCTCTTTGATCGCCAGCGCCAGCAGCTCCGCCTCCCCCGGCGACGGGTCTTCGTGCTCGATCGACGCCTGCCCGCCGCCTACACCCTCATGCGCCATGTCGGTGGCTCCCTTCGTCGTGCCCGCCCGCACCCTCGGGAGCCGGGTCGAGCCAGTGCTGATAGATCTCGATCTCCACCGTGTCGTCGTCGCGGCCGGCATAGTTCGGCCACAGGTGACGCTGCCGGAACCGCACCCGATAGAGCGGCCGTTTGGGCAGGCCGTCCTCGCCATAGGCCAGGTGCTCCGGGTTGCGAAACTCGCCGCACAGGCGTCCGACGATGCCGGTCCGGCCGCGGCAATAATAGGGCGTGCGGATGTGGCCCGGCGGATGCCGGTCCTGCACCCTGACCCGGTCACCCGGGGCGAAGCGGGCCGTCACCCGGGCTTCTCCTCGCCGCCCGACGGCGGCGCAAAGCTTGCACGCAACGCCCTCACCCGGGCGTCGATCTCGGCCCGATCGAGCACCCCTTTCTCCACCAGGATCGCCGTGATCGATGCGATCCAGCGTTCGTAGTACCCCAATCGGTCGTACTCCTCGGGCGCCAAAGATTCGATGCCGCGACGCAGCTCATCGACCCGCACTAGCCGCCGCTTTTCGTCGTCCAGCAACTCATAGAGCGCGTCCACCTCCTTCTCCCACTGGGCGTAGTCGTGCTCGGTCCGGTCGATCGCTCCCGCCGGTCGGCCGCCCAGGTCGTGATGAGCCCGGGTCATGGCCGCCGGCTGGCGGTCGCGGCGCGGTCGGCCAGCGCATTCTCGATCGCCTCCAGCGCCACCTTGGTCTTCGCCCCGTCCGGTCCGCCGGCCTGCGCCATGTCGGGCCGGCCGCCGCCGCCCTTGCCGCCCAGCGCGGCAGAGCCGGCCCGCGCCAGGTCGACGGCGCTGAGGCGCTCGGTCAGGTCGTCGGTGACGCCGACCACCAGCGACGCCTTGCCGTCGCTCACGGTGACCAGGGCGACGACTCCGGAGCCGAGCTGCCGCTTCAGATCGTCCGCCATCGCCTTCAGGTCCTTGGGTGGCACGCCGTCGAGGTTGCGGGCGGCGAACCGGATGCCGCCGATGTCGCGGCTCTGCGGCCCGATGCCACCGCCAGTGGCAAGCTTGCGGCGCAGATTGGCCACCTCACGCTCCAGCCTCTTGCGCTCCTCAACGAGGACTGCCACCCGATCCGGCAGGTCGGCCGGCGCCGTTTTGAGCGCCGCCGCAGCCTTGGCCAAGAGGCCGGTTTGCGCCTCGACCCAGGCCTCGGCGGCCGCTCCGACAACCGCTTCCAGCCGGCGCACCCCGGAGGCCAGCGCGCCTTCGGCGACGATCTTGAAGAACCCGATGTCGCCGGTGCGCCGCACGTGGGTGCCGCCGCAGAACTCGATCGAGTACTGCCGGCCGCGACCGCGCTCCACGTCCTCGCCACCCATCGAGACCACCCGTACCTCTTCGCCGTACTTCTCGCCGAACAGGGCCAGCGCTCCGGCGGCGATCGCATCGTCCGGAGTCATCAGGCTGGTGCCAACCCCGGCGTTGTCGAGGATGCGGGCATTGACCGCCTCCTCGACCGCACGGATGTCCTCGGGCGTCATCGGCCTCGGGTGGCTGAAGTCGAAGCGCAGCCGATCCGGGGCGACCAGCGAGCCCTTCTGGGTCACGTGCTTGCCCAACCGGCGGCGCAGCGCCTCGTGCAACAGATGGGTGGCCGAATGGTGCCGGCGCAGGCCGGCGCGCCGAGCCGCGTCGACCCGCATCTCCACCGCGTCGCCCACCTTGAGCGCCCCCTTGGTCACCCGGCTCCGGTGCAGGTGAAGGTCGCCGAGCTTCTTCTGGGTGTCGGTGACCGTGACCTCGGCCCCGTCGGCGGTAAACATGATGCCGGTGTCGCCGATCTGGCCGCCGGCTTCGCCGTAGAAAGGCGTCTGGTTGGTGACGATGACCACCTCGCCGTCGGCGGCCGCTCGGTCCACCGGCCGACCGTCGGCGACCAGGGCCAGGATCTGGCCCTCCGCGGCCCCGGTCTGGTAGCCGAGGAACTCGGTGGCGCCGAGCTTCTCACGCAGGTCGAACCACAGCCCTTCGGTCGCCGCCTCGCCCGAGCCCGCCCAGGCGGCCCGGGCCTCGGCGCGCTGGCGCTGCATCGCCGCATCGAACCCGGCGCGCTCGACCCCCAGGCCACGGCCGCGCAACACGTCCTCGGTGAGGTCGTAGGGGAAGCCGTACGTGTCGTAGAGCTTGAAGGCGACCTCGCCGGAGAGCTCGACGCCTTTGGCAAGCTTGGCCGTCTCCTGCTCCAGCAGCCGCAGGCCGCGACCGAGGGTCTGCTTGAAGCGCGTCTCTTCCAGCTTCAGGGTCTCGCTGATCAGGGCCTCGGCGCGGCCGAGCTCGGGATAGGCCTGGCCCATCTGGGCCACGAGCGCCGGCACCAGCCGCCACATCACCGGCTCCTTGCAGCCCATCATGTGGGCGTGCCGCATGGCCCGGCGCATGATGCGCCGGAGCACGTAGCCGCGGCCCTCGTTCGACGGCATGACGCCGTCGGCCATCAGGAAGGCGGACGCGCGCAGATGGTCGGCGATCACCTTGTGCGCCGCGCGGTGCGGACCGTCGATCGCGGCGCCGGTGACCTCGGCGCCGACGTCCATGACGTGACGCAACAGGTCGATGTCGTAGTTGTCGTGCCTGCCCTGCATCACTGCGGCGATGCGCTCCAGCCCCATGCCGGTGTCGATCGACGGCCTCGGCAAGTTATGGCGCGTCGTCGCGTCAATCTGCTCGAACTGCATGAACACCAGGTTCCAGATCTCGACGAACCGGTCGCCGTGCTCGTCGGCGCTGCCCGGCGGGCCGCCGGCGATGCCCGGCCCGTGGTCGTAGAAGATCTCCGAGCACGGCCCGCAGGGGCCGGTGTCGCCCATGGCCCAGAAGTTGTCGCTGGTGGGGATGCGCACGATGCGCTCCTCGGGCAGGCCGGCGATCTTGCGCCACAGCTCGAAGGCCTGGTCGTCCTCGGCATAGACGGAGATCCACAGCCGATCCTCAGAGAGGCCGAACTCGCGGGTCACCAGCTGCCAGGCGAGCTCGATGGCGACGTCCTTGAAGTAGTCACCGAACGAGAAGTTGCCCAGCATCTCGAAGAAGGTGTGATGGCGGGCGGTGTAGCCGACGTTGTCGAGGTCGTTGTGCTTGCCGCCGGCGCGCACGCATTTCTGCGCCGTGGCCGCGCGCTTGTACGGGCGCGTCTCGGCGCCGGTGAAGACGTTCTTGAACTGCACCATGCCGGCGCTGGTGAACAGGAGCGTCGGGTCGTTGTGCGGCACCAGCGGTCCCGAGGCGACGACCTCGTGGCCGTGCCCGCGGAAGTACTCGAGAAACGCCGTGCGAATGTCGTTCGCGGTTTGCATCACCCTTCTCGTGCCTGGGCTCACGGCCGACCCGCCGTGGCCGCCGTCACCATAATGTGGGCGCCGGCAAGCGACTTTTAACCTCGCGACCGGGGCCTGTCCAGGACGGCCCGGCGCCCGTCCGCCGCGCGCACCAGGCCCCTGGCATTCATCGCCGGGCATCGTCTAGACTCGGCGAATGACGGCGATACTCGGGCCCGGCCGCTTTCAACACGGCGGCATGGCGCGGCGGGGAGTGGCCCGCGCGTTGTCGGCGCTGTTCGCGGCAACGTTGGGTGCGCTTGTCGCCGGTCCGGTCGCGGGTCAACCCAGCGACGGCCAAACCTTCAAAGACTGGCGGGTGCGGTGCCAGCAACCGGAAGCGGCCGAGCCCCGGCAATGCCATATCTTCCAGACCGTGGTGGTGACCCGGACCGCGGAACCGATCCTATACATCGCCGTCGGTTACCCCCCGGACGGCTCCGACGACGCGGTGGTGTTCATCACCCTGCCGCTCGGCATTCACCTGCCGTCCGGGGTGACGCTGCGAGTCGACGACGGCGACCCGGTCGGTGTGTTGATCGAGCATTGCGACCGCGACGGCTGCCACGCCCGGCTGCCGCTGGAGCGCCGGCTGGTGGCGTCGTTCAAGGCCGGGTTGGTGGCGCATGTGGCCTTTCGCGACGGCGTCGGCCAGCCGCTC
>JBHICX010000196.1:0-4953 GCA_046759805.1 Kiloniellales bacterium
GACCCAGGACGGCGTCCAGGTCTTCCAGCTCGTCCGTGCTCGCGAAATCGAACTGATCGGCGGCGCAGGGCCGGCACAGCGCCTCGGGGGCAAGCGGCTTTACTTCGGCCATCACCTTTGCTCCGGTTGCGAGGCGCCGACGGGGATCGGCATCGTTCGTGCTGCGGTGGTTGCCGGGCGCCTTCGGGTCACCACCGGACCGTGACCATCTACGTCGCTTTGACGCTAATCCTCTTCACCTTTCTCCGCGCTTCCGAGGTCTTGGGCAGGGTTACGGTGAGGACGCCGTTTTTGAAGCTCGCGGAGATCTTGCCTTGATCGATGTCCTCGGGAAGCCGAAACGAACGGGTGAAGGAACCATACCGGCGCTCCGAATGATAGTATTCCTTCTTCCTCTCTTCCTTCTCCTCCTTCTTTTCGCCCTTGATGGTAAGGACGTCGTCGGAGAGGAGCAACTCGATATCTTTCTCGTCCATGCCGGGTAGCTCGGCGGTAACTTCATACGCCTTGTCCGTCTCGCTCAGATCGACGGACGGCGCCGTCACGCCGAGCAAAGGCTCGAACCGCCCGAACGGCTCCATCTCGAAGAGGCTGCGGCCGAAGAAAGGCCAACGAAAGCCCGTGAGGAAGTCATCGAACAGACGGTCGATCTCCCGACGCAGGCTAACCAAAGGATCCCTTGCTTGCGTGGTGGCGGGCACGGTTGACTTGGCGGGAACGGGTTCGGGTTTGCTTCCGCCCCGCTTGACTTTTACCGGCTTGGGCTTTCTTGCCATGACGGTTCGCTCCATCTTCGGTCGTCGGTTTCACATCGAAATTGCGCGCCTAGGCGGAACCACCCACCTGCAAAGCGGACCGACCAAGCTTTCGGGAACCTCACTCCCTGAGCAGCCATTGGTTCGGCGCCGTAGGCCGCCTAGAATATGCTCCTCTGCCCCGTGCTTTCAATGCACCTGGGCGGTTTCCACTCGAGTGGAAACCGCCCTAGGGCCGACCCCGGATCGCCCAATCGGGCACCACTCCCGGTTCCACCCCGAACACCAGCAGCAAGGGAAACAACGCCACCGGCAAGAGCGCCGTCGCCGCCGGCCTACGCGCTTTTGGCTCGGCTGGCGAACTGGTCGTACGCCTCCAGCGCTTGCGCGCCGTAGACCATCGACGGCCCGCCGCCCATGTAGATGGCCATGGCGATGACCTCGAGCACCTCCTGGCGAGTGGCGCCCTGATCGAGTGCCGCCTTGGAATGGAAGGCGATGCAACCGTCGCAGCGCACCGCGATGCCGATCGCCAGCGCCATCAGCTCCTTGGTCTTGGTGTCCAGCGCGCCGGCCTCGAGCGCGGCTTGCGCCAACGCGGAAAACCCTTTCATGGTATCCGGAATGCCCTGGCGCATAAGCTTGATACCCGAGCTCAGCTCCTTCGCCATCTGCGGACAGTCTTGGATCATCTTTGCCTCACTCCGGCGTGCCGTGTGATCTGTTGCGCCCGATGGTTGCGGGGCCGCGAGTGCGGCCACGAACGATGCAGCGTCGAGTCCCGCCATCCTGACCGGCGCCGCCGCGGCGCTCGTTGACCTGGATCAAGGCGACAGTCCGCTGGCCCCTTATGTGCCTGATGCCGGGTCCGGCGCCAAGGCGGACGGTGCCACGCCGCCTCATGCCTGGAGCAGCCGTATGAACTCCAGGACCACGAAGGCGGTACTGGCTATGAAGCCGCCGGCGGGCAGCCAGGACGGGAACACGGCAACGCCGGCTGGCCGCGGGTCCCGCCGCTTGATCCTAAGCAGCGACAGGTTCACCAGCGCAAAGACGGTCAGCGTGATCAACGAGGTCGCTTGCGCCAGGTTCTGGATGGGAAACCACAACGCCAGCGCCAGCACCGCGGCCGTGACCAAGCCGGTTGCCAAGACCGGCGTTCGGGTCCGGGCGCTGACTTTGCCGAGGCCCGCGGGCAACCAGCCCTGCGCGCTCAGTCCATAAAGGATTCGCGACCCCATGACGACCTGAATGAGCGCGCCGTTCAAAGTGGCGAAGATGCCGATGGCCACGATCACGGCCGGTGACGAGCCTGTGCCTCGGGCATAAATGAGGGCCAACGGTGCTTTACTGGCTTCCAGTTCGGCGATCGGCACGGCCAGCACGGCGACCACGGATATCGCGACGTACATCAGCGTCGTAATGACCAAGGTGAGGATGATCGCCGCAGGCAGGGTCCGCGAGACGTCCCTGACCTCCTCGGCGACGTTGACCATGTCTTCGAAGCCGATGAAGGCAAAGAACGCGAGAATCGAGGCGGCCAGGATGCCGCCCCAAGCGGCACCCTGCGGTGCCGCCATTGCCTCCGGCAGAGGCTCGGCGGAGAGTGCGGGGCCAAATGTTCCCGCCCAGATCACCAGGATCAGTCCGGCGATCTCCAACAGGGTGAACAAAGCCACCGCGCCGACCGACTCGTTGATCCCCCAGGCCGCCACCAGCCCCAGCGCCAGCCCCGCAACGACGACGATCGCAGTCTGCGGCGCGGGCACATAGAATTGTATGTAGCCGGCGGCGCCGACGATGACCGCCGCGGCCGAAACCGTCCCGGCCAGGACCACGAGCAGGCCGACCGCCACCGCGAGCCGGCGGCGGCCCAGGCCCTCGCGAACGTAGACCGCCTCGCCGGCGCTTTTCGGCAGGCGCGACGACAGCTCGGCAAAGCTGAACGCGGAGAGACCGGCAAGCCCGGCGGCGATCAGGAAGGACAGCGGGGCAAACAGGCCCGCCTCACCGGCCACCTTGCCGATCAGCACATAGATGCCGGCGCCGATCGTGGTGCCGAGGCCGTACAGCGTGATTATGGGCAGCGACAAGCTGCGTTTCAGTTTCGGCTGGCTCGGCATCCCGATCTTCGCGCGCCCATTGATCACGTCGCCTTGGCCCGGCTCCGTTCGCGCTGCGCCGGATGGCACTTGACCGGACGGTCAGTCAAGAGGATGTCGGGAAACGGCGGGAATCCTGTCCGGGGCCGGGGCCGCAGGCGTTCCGTCCTACGCCCGCCGCCGGGCGGCCGCGACCGATACGCTCGATCGCGGCTCGCCGAAACAGGCTTCGATCTCACTGCGCCCCAGGGTCTCCTTGCGCTGCAGCTCGGCGATGAGCCGCTCGATTGCCGGGCGATGTGACTTGATCACCTCGATGGCGCGTTCCTCCGCCCGTTTGACGAGCTCGCCCACGGCTTGGTCGACCGCCTTGGCGGTCGCCTCGCTGAATCGGCGCGGCTGCGCGATCTCGCGACCGAGGAACGGGTGCTCCTCGCTCTCGCGCACGTCCACCGGCCCGACCGCCTTTGACATGCCCCAGCGGCTCACCATGGCCCGGGCCAGCGCCGTCGCCTGGCGAATGTCGTCGTCGGCGCCCGAACTCACGGTGCCGAGCAAGGTGCGCTCGGCGGCGCGGCCGCCCAGCATGACGGCGAGACGGGCGTACAGGTAGTCCTCCGGCAGGGTATGACGTTCCTCCTCCGGCAGCTGCTGGGTCACCCCGAGCGCCCGGCCGCGCGGGATGACGGTGACCTTGTACAGCGGGTCGGCCCCGGGCGTGAAATAGGCCACCGCCGTGTGCCCGGCCTCGTGGGTCGCCAGCCGGTGACGTTCCTCCGGTCGGATGGCAAGCGTGCGGACCGTGCCCATCAACAGCTTGTCGCGCATCTCGTCCAGGTGCCGGGCGGTCACCGCCTTAGCTTTCTCGCTTGCCGCCAACATCGCCGCCTCATTCACCAGGTTCTTGAGGTCGGCGCCGGAGAATCCCGGCGTGCCGGCGGCGACCGTCGCCAGGTCGACGTCGGCGGCAAGCGGGATCTTGCGCGTGTGCACCTCCAGGATTGCCTGACGCGCCTTCAGGTCCGGAAGCTCCAGGATGACGTGCCGGTCGAACCGTCCCGGTCGCAGCAGCGCCGGGTCCAGAACGTCTGGCCTGTTGGTGGCGGCGAGCACCACCACCGCCTCGTGGCCGGCAAAGCCATCCAGCTCCGACAGGATCTGGTTGAGCGTCTGCTCGCGTTCGTCGTGGCCGCCGCCCAGTCCGGCCCCCCGGACCCGCCCCACGGCGTCCAGCTCGTCGATGAAGATGATGCTGGGTGCCTTCTTCTTCGCCTCGTTGAACATCTTGCGCACGCGGCTGGCGCCTACCCCGACGAACATCTCGATGAACTCCGAGGCCGAGATGTGGAAGAACGGCACGTCGGCTTCGCCAGCCAGTGCCCGGGCCAGCAGCGTCTTGCCGGTCCCGGGCGGCCCCGCCATCAGCACGCCGTGCGGCACCTCCGCGCCGAGGGTGGTGTAGCGCTCCGGGTCGCGCAAGAAGTCGACCAGCTCCGCCACCTCGCGCTTGGCGTTGTCCTGTCCGGCCACGTCGGCGAAGGTCACGCGCTTGCCTTGCTTCTCCTGTTGCTTGGCGGAGCCGGTCAGGAAGCTGTCGATGTCGCGGCTGCCGAAGCCGCCGGTGAAGCGGCCGTACATCCGGTTCCAGAAGAACAGGTAGACGGCGATGATCAAGAGCCACGGCAACAGCCCATAGAGAAACCTCGATACTGCCCCATCGTCGGCGGCTTCCTTGACCGTGATCTCCACCCCTTGCGCCTCCAGCGCCGGCAACAGGTCGGGATCGCCGAACGCCGGGATGCGGGCGGCGAAGCGGCGGGTCGTCATGCCGGTTTGCCCCAGCGGCCTCTCGCGTACCAGGCGGCCCTCGAGCTGGTCGCCGCGCAGGATCACGCTCTGGACTTGTTTTTCGGAAAGCAGGGTCTTGAACTCGGTGTAGCTTACGTTGGCCGCGGGCTCCGAGGAATCGCCCAGCCGCCCCGACATCAACATGAGGTTCAGGAGCAGGAACAGCCCCAATGCGACCACCAGCCAAGTCCACGTCTTCCGCATGTCGCGCCCCAACCTTGCAGCCGCCCCGAGGATGACGGGCAGTC
>JBHICX010000197.1:0-4939 GCA_046759805.1 Kiloniellales bacterium
CCTTTTCGCTTCGCCATGGATGTGCCACTATAGATCTGGGTACGAAGCCGGAGGCTTCCGATGCGGATGCTCCCCCGACTCCTGTTACGCGCCGCGAAACGAATTGCATCCGATCCACGCGTGCAGGCCAAGGCGGCCGAAGTGTTCGAAAGGGAGGTCAAGCCGCGCGCACAGGCGGCTTGGCGCCAGACGAAGCCTAGGCTCGACAGCGCCAAGTCCGAGCTGCGGGACATCGTCCGGGAAACCGATCCCCGCGAAAATCCCCGAAAGTTCGTGGCGCAGGTGAAGCAACGGTTCCTCGACCGCGGCAAGCGGCGTTAGGCTCGGTCTCGCCCGCAAAAATGCGAGGCCCTGCACTAGCCTCCCTAGGGCATTTTCCACTCGAGTGGAATCGGGCCAGCCCACGCCCCCACCCGGCCACCCCAAGCAAATCCCCGAAACCACGGATGCATGTGTCCGTGCCGCCTCCGGCCCTGGCTTCGCCGGAGGCTCCGCCGAGGCGAGCGGTGACGAAGCTGATCGTCTCCACGCTCATTCGAGCTTGAAGCTGCGCCCAATGAGCTGGCGGTGGACCTGGTTGGTCCCCTCCCAGATCTGCGTGATCTTGGCGTCGCGCATCAGCCGCTCGACCCGGGTGTCCTTGATGTAGCCGTAGCCGCCATGCATCTGGACCGCCTCGGTGGCGATGCGCATGGCCAGATCCGAGGCGCGCATCTTGGCCATCGAGGCCTCCAGCCCGAAGTCCTCGGCACCGCCGTCCACCAGGCCGGCGACGTAATCGAGCCAGGTCTCGCACATGGCGAGGTCGGTCGCCATGTCGGCGAGGCTGAACTGGTTGCCCTGAAAATCGACGATCTTGCGTCCCCACTGGCTGCGCTGGTTCATGTAGGCGACCATGTCCTTGAAGGCTGCGCTTGCGATCCCGAGCGCGTGCGCGGCCACCGAGGGGCGCGACTTGTTGAGCGAGGCCAGCAGGATGGCGAGCCCCTGGCCCGGCTCGCCCAAGAGGTTGGCGCGCGGCACCCGGCAGCCGTCGAACGAAAGCGCCGCGGTGCTGGACGCGCGCAGGCCCATCTTGTCCTCGACGCGCAGGACGCCGAAGCCCGGCGTGCCCTTCTCGAATATGAGCGCCGAGATGGCGTCCCGCCCGTCGCCGATCTCCGACCACTTGCCGAACAGGAGCATGAGGTCGGCCACGTCGCCGCTGGTGATGAAGATCTTCTCCCCGGTAACGACGATGTGGTTGCCGTCGGGGGTGAGGCGGGTCTTCATGCCGGTGGCGTCCGAGCCGGCGCCGGCTTCGGTGATCACCAGCGAGGCGAGGCCGCCCGCCGCGATCCGCGGCAGCAGCCGCGCCTTCTGTTCCTCGGTGCCGAAGTCGATCAGCGGCCGCATGGCGTGGAAGGTGGTCGCGTAGATGATGCCGGTGGAGGCGCAGGCCTCCGAGATTGTCCGCACGCATTCGAGGTAGGCCCGGTAGGAGAGCGGCGCGCCGCCATACGCCTCGGGCACGAACAGGGCGTTCATGCCGAGCGCGTTCAAGGCCTTCACGTTGTCCCAGGGAAAGGCCGCCGTGCGGTCGTATTCCGGCGCCCGGGGGGCGAGGAGCTCATCCGCCAGCCGGCTCAGGTTGGCCAGGATGAGCCGCTCCTCCTCCGACCAGGTCCGGCGGCGCGTCAACTGCTCGAACACCTTCATGGAAAGCGCATCCCGTGGCCGCCGCCCGGATCGACCGCACCCTCAGGCATCCCTGAACTCCGGCTTCCGCTTCTCCAGGAAGGCGGCTATGCCTTCCCGGGAGTCCTGGGTCTGGAAGGCGAGCGTCGATAGGTCTGCCTCGATCCGTAGGCCCTCGCTGAGCGGGATGTCTAGGGCCCGCTTGACCGCCTCGCGCGCCAGGCCGAGCACGGGCATGGAGAATCCCGTGAACTCGGCCGCGAAGGCGGCGCCGGCCTCGATCGGGTCGCCGTCTACCACCCGGTTGACGAGGCCGATCTTGAGCGCCTCCTCGGCGCCGACCGTGCGTCCGGTCATCACCACCTCCAGGGCGCGGGCCTCGCCTATGAGGCGCGGCAACCTTTGGGTGCCGCCGTAGCCCGGGACCAGGCCCAGCTTGATCTCCGGCAGCCCCAACTTGGCGTTGGGGAGCGCCAGGCGGAAGCTGCAGGCCATCGCCAGCTCGAGACCGCCCCCGAAGGCGTAGCCGTTGATTACGGCGATCGAGGGCATCGGCAAGGTGTCCAGCATGGCGAAGGTGCGCTGGCCGAACTCGGTGTCGCGCCGCTCGGCCTCGAGCGAGCGGTCGCCCAGCTCCGCCACGTCCGCGCCGGCGCAGAACGCCCTGTCGCCGGCGCCGGTGACGATCAGTGCCCGCGCGTCGCTCGCGGACAACGCCTCCAGCTCGCGCCGCAAGTCATGGATCAGCGAAAAGCTCAACGCGTTGAGCGCCTCCGGCCGGTTCAAGGTGAGGACGGCGAGGTCGCCCCGGCGTTCGAGTTCAAGGGACATTCAGGCGGTCTCCTTCTTGGACTGGAAACGGACCGGCGTCGGGGCCAGGTCGCCGCGCTTGACCATGGCCGCGAGCTCCCGTTTCAGGATCTTGCCGCTCGGCGTCAGCGGGACGGCGTCGAGCGCCAGGAAGTACTCGGGCATGTGGTGCGTGGGCAGCCCCTCGGCGGCCAGGTGGTCGAGCAGGTCGTAGGGCTCGGCTCCGCCGAGGACGGCCAAACAGACCTTCTCGCCCAGCCGCTCGTCGGCGACGCCGAAGGCGGCCGCCTTCTCCACCCGCGCATGCTTGATCGCCAGGTCCTCGATGCGCGCCGGATAGATGTTCTCCCCGCCGCGGATGATCAGGTCCTTGAGCCGGCCGACCACCTTCAGATTGCCGCGCGCGTCCATGATCCCGAGATCGCCCGAGAGGAACCAGCCGTCGCGGTTGAAGCTCCCGGCGGTGGCCTCCTGGTCGCCGTAGTAGCCGAGCATGAGCGCCGCCCCCCGGCCGCCGATCTGACCGATCTCGCCGGGCGGCACCGGCTTGTCGGGATCCTCCTGGTCGAATAGCCGGATCTCGTAGGCGGGGCCGCCCCGGCCGCAGGTGGCGACGATGGTCTCGGTGTCGTCGTCCGGATGGGTGTACTGATGGGAGGAGCTCTCGGTCATGCCGTAGACGTTCTGCGGCTTCACGCCCTGGGCGACGAAGGCTTCCGCCACCGACGGTGGGACCGGCGCGCCGGCCATGTAGAAGGTGCCGACGGCGCCCAGCCGGTCGAGGCCCCGGGCCTTCTGCTCGGCCAGCACGTCGATGGCATGGGTCGGCACGCCCATGACGTAGGTGGCGCCGGTCTCGACGATCCACTCCAGGCGCGAGGTTCCCGCGGGCGGGTCGTCGGTGATGAGCGTCCCCCCGGTCACCAGCCACTGGGCGACGCCCACCCAGGCGATGTGATGGGATAGGGGGCTCAGCGTCAGCAGCACCGTCTCGGGGCCATGGTCCCAGTCGCGCACCATGTCGCGGGCGTTGGCTAACAGCGTGTTGGCCGAATGCATCACGCATTTCGGCACCCCGGTGGTGCCGGAGGTGAAGGCGAGGTACGAGACCTGGTCGGCGTTGTCCGACGCAGCACCTGCGGCCTCGCCCGGTCCGGGGAACGTCTCCGGCGTATAGACCTGGCGCAGGGAATCGAGGCCATCGAGGGCGGCGGCCAGGTCCGTCCGCTCACGGTCGGCCCCCCAGCCGGGTTCACTGACCAGGACCGAGGTCTTCAAGAGGCCCAGAAGCCCCGCGATCTCCCGGCAGGTGTAGGAGCGGTGCAGCGAGGGATTGCACGCATAGCCCTGGCGCGAGCAAGCCAGGAAGGTGACGACGGCCTCCGCCCGATTGGAGAGCCATAGGGAAACCCGGTCTCCCCCGACCAGCCCCAGCTGCGCGAAGGCTTGGGCAGCGCCGTCCACCCAGCGCCTGAGCTCGCCCCAGCCGAGGCTCAGCCGACCGTCGCGAAGCGCCGCCGCCTCCGGCCGGGCCTCGGCGTTGCGGGCGAGCAGATCGTAGAAGGTATCGGCGCGCCAAAGCCCCTGTTCGTGGTAGCGGCGTGCCGTACGGGGATCGTGCAGCGTAAGGAAGGGTCGCATCGATCTTGGTCCCTCGTCGCATGACTTCGCCGGCGATGCGATCTTGGATGCTTTTGCCGTCGGGGCCAAGAGGCCGGCGCGGATCGACTCGCCCCGGCGGCCGTTGCTAAGCTGCGGACCGGGACAAGCTGAGCGGGAGAGACCCATGGCTTTGCTCGGTCGAGGCGCGATGGTCATTTGGCACGACCTGGTCGAGGGGACGGAGGCCGACTACCACGCCTGGCACTCGCGCGAGCATCTAGGCGAAAGGGTCGGCATCCCCGGCTTCCGCAGGGGGCGCCGCTATACCGCGATCGACGGGGCGCCGGGGTTTTGCATTCTCTACGAGGTCGACGAGCTGTCGACACTCACTTCGAAGGCCTATAGGGATCGCCTCAACGATCCGACTCCTTGGACCAGGGCGTCGCTCGTCAACTTCCGCAACGTCAACCGCACGCTTTGCGTGGTCCGTGAAAGTTTCGGCCTGGGCGTTGGCGCAGTCCTGCTGACACTCTGCCTGTCGCCGCAACCGGGCCGGGCCAAGGCCCTCGGTGGCAAGCTTGGCGACAGCGTACTGCCGGACCTGGCCGAGGCGGCGGGCATGTCCGCCGCGCACCTCTTGGTCGGTGACCGCAAGGCGAGCGCCCAGCCATCGCTGGAAAAGAGTCTGCGGGACCGCCCCGATGAGATCGCCGACTGGATCATCCTGGTCGAAGGCTATGACGAGGCGGCCTTGACCCAAGCCCGCGCCGGTTCCTTGTCGCCGGCGGCGCTGGCCCGGCACGGCGCCGAGCCGCCGGTCGCCCAAGGCCTCTATCGCCTGGCGCACGGC
>JBHICX010000198.1:0-4921 GCA_046759805.1 Kiloniellales bacterium
ATGACGCCACCCGGCTGGAGGCCCGCTTCCACCTGAGCCACGCCAAGTTCGCCCGACTGCGCAGGGGCGGCGATTTCATCGGCCGCAAGGCACGCATCGTCTGGCGCGTGCACCGGGAAGTCCTGACGTACGAAGCGCTGATCGACCGGATCGACGGGCGCATCGACCCGGCCAGCGGCGGGGTCGACCTGTTCGCCCGCATCCAAAACAGCGGCCTGCACGTGCCCTTGCGTCCCGGCGCCTTCGTCGAGGTCGAGATCGAAGGTATCCCCTATCATGACGTGATCGGCTTGCCGGAGACCGCCTTGTACGAAGGCGATACCGTCTGGGTGGTCGAGGACGGGCGGCTGGTGCCGCGAACGGTCGAGGTCGCCGTGCGCGACGGCGTCAGGGTGTACGTTCGCGCCCACATCCCCGACGGCAGCAAGGTGGTCACCACCCGGTTCCCGGAGATCGGCCGCGGCGTGAAGGTCGAGATCCTATGATCCGGCCAGGCCCGACGGAAAAAGCACGGGGTATCATCCCCCTGTTCGCCCGCCATCCGACGGCAATGAACCTGCTGATGGCGATGATGTTGATCGCCGGAGCGGTGTCGCTGTCCCGCATCAACACCCAGTTCTTTCCCGACTTCGGCATCGAAGTGATCGCGGTCACGGTGGAGTGGCCGGGCGCCAGCGCCGAAGACGTCGACGCCAACATCGTGCAGTCGCTCGAGCCCGAGCTGCGGTTCCTCGACGGCGTGAAGCTGGTGCGGTCGAGCTCCGCCGAGGGGCTGGCCAGCGTCGTCGTTGAATTCCATCCCGGAACCGACATGCAGGCCGCACTGTCCGACGCCGAGTCGGCCATAGGGCAGGTAACCAACCTGCCGGAGGACAGCGAGAGACCGCTGGTGAAGCGCATCGTGCGCTACGATTCGATCCAGCGCATCGTGGTCTCGGGGCCGTATCCGGAGATCTCCTTGAAGGCGATCGCGGAGCGCATGCGCGACCAGCTGTTGGCGCGAGGCATCGACAAGGTCGACCTGTTCGGCGCCCGCGACGAGGAGATCTGGGTGGAGGTGGCGCCGGCCACGCTGCGCCGGCTCGACCTCACCCTAGCCCAGGTGGCCGAGCGCATCGCCAGCGCCTCGAAGGACCTGCCGTCCGGCGACACCAGGGGCGACGCCGAGCGGCAGATCCGCAGCCTGGGGTTGCTCAAGGACGCTCGGGCGCTCGAGGGACTCGAGGTGCGGGCGCTGGAGAGCGGGCAGAAGATCCTGCTCGGCGACATCGCGCGAGTGAGCGAGCGCTTCGACGACTCCCAGCCCACCGCCCGGCGCCTGGGCCAGCCGGCGATCGAGCTGCACGTGCAACGCGCGGTCAACAACGACGCCCTGGAACTCGCCGCGATCGTCGACCAATACCTCGACGAGGTGCGGGCCAGCGCGCCGCCCAATCTCAGGATCGAGTCGTACAATGAATTGGCGGACTTGATCCGCGGGCGGATCCGGATCCTGGTCAACAACGGGTCGACCGGGCTCGTTCTGGTGCTCGGCGTCCTGTTCTTGTTCTTGAACGGTCGGGTCGCCTTCTGGGTCGCCGCCGGCATCCCGATCTCGCTGATGGCGACGCTCGCCGCGATGCTGTTCTCCGGCCAGACCATCAACATGGTGAGCCTGTTCGGCATGATCATGGTGCTGGGCATCATCGTCGACGACGCGATCGTGGTCGGCGAGCACGCCGAGACCCGATTCCGCGCCGGCATGGCGCCGCTCGACGCGGTGATCACCGGGGCCCGTCGCATGGCGCCGCCGGTGTTCGCCTCGTCGTTGACTACGCTCGCCGCCTTCATCCCGCTGTACATGATTGCTGGCATCATCGGCCAGATCATCCACGCCATACCCTTCGTCGTGGTGACGGTGCTGCTGGCCAGCCTGATGGAGTGCTTCCTGATCCTGCCGGGCCACCTGCGCGGCGCGCTTACCCGCACGCGTATCGCCACCCGTGGCTTCCGGCGCCGGTTCGATGACGGCTTCGCGCGGCTGCGCGACGGCGTGTTCCGTCGGGCCGTGGCGCGGTGCCTGGAATGGCGCTACACCACGGTGGCGACCACGGTGGCGGCGTTGATTATGGCCATCGGGTTGGTGGTCGGCGGCCGGGTCGGCTTTTACTTCTTCCCGACCCCCGAGGCCGACTGGATTTACGCCAACGTCTCCTTTGTCGCCGGCACCGCACGCGGGCAAACCGAGGCCATGCTCGACCGGCTGGAACGGGCGGCGCTGGCGGCGGAACGCGAGCTTACCGGCGGCGCCGGCGGGCTGGTCCGGTTCACCATGGCCAAGGTCGGCGACCGCATCGCCACCCATCCCGGGGTCGGCGACGCCGCCAGACTGGAAAGTGGCGACTCCGGTGCCGACAACCTCGGCGGGCTGGCGGTGGAGCTCGAGACTGCCGACGAGCGGGAGGTGCGGGCCAATGATTTCATCGCCGCCTGGCGGGCCCACATCGGCCCGATGGCCGGCCTCGACACGCTGGCCATCGTGGCCGCCCGCGGCGGGCCGCCGGGGCGCGATATCGACGTCAGGATGTCCGGCGACGACGTGGCGGGGCTCAAGGCCGCCGGCGAAGAGGTGCGGGCGCTTTTGCGGCGCTATCCGGGGGTGAGCGAGGTAGAGACCAACCTGCCCTATGGCAAGCCGGAAACCATCCTCGCGGTCACTCCCCGGGGCCGGGCGCTTGGATTCGACACCGAATCGGTGGGCCGGCAGGTGCGCAACGCCTTTCAGGGGGCCATCGCCAAGCGCTTTCCGCGCGGCGACGAGGAGGTGGTGGTGCGCGTTCAGTACCCGCGGGACGCCATCGACATGGCGGCTCTCGACGACCTTTACCTGCGCGCCCCCGGCGGCGCCGAGGTGCCCTTGAGCGAAGTGGTCAGCCGGCGCGACAAGCTCGGCTTCGCGCGTATCGTGCGCGAGGGCGGCAAACGCGAAGTGGCGGTTACCGCCGAACTGGACAAACGCCTGACCAGCACAAACAAGGTGCTGGCGGCGCTCGAGCGTGATGGGCTGCATGAGATCGCGGCGCGTCACGACGTCAGGTTCCGGTTCGCCGGCAAGGCAGAGGAGCAGGCGGAGACCTTCGGCGACATGCAGTGGGGGGCCGGGATCGGGTTGATCGCCATCTACATCGTGCTGGCCTGGGTGTTCGCCAGTTACAGCCTGCCGCTGGTGATCATGGCGATCATCCCGTTCGGCTTCCTGGGCGCCGTCAGTGGCCACTGGCTGCTCGGCTTCGATCTGACCATCTTGAGCCTGATCGCGCTCATTGGCCTGTCCGGCATTCTGGTCAACGACTCGATCATCCTGGTCAGCACCATCGGTGAACGCCGCACCGCCGGCGAGGCGCCGGCCGCGGCAATCGTCAGCGGCGCCTGCGACCGCCTGCGGGCAGTCATCCTGACCTCGGCAACCACCATTGGCGGGCTGACGCCGCTGTTGTTCGAGCGCAGCCTGCAGGCGCAGTTCCTCATCCCCATGGCCATCACCATCGTCTTCGGGCTGCTGGTGGCCACGGTCCTGGTGCTGGTGGTGGTGCCGGCACTCATCGGCATCCACGACGACCTCGCCCGGCTCGGCCCAGCACTCCTGGGACGCAGGCGGCGCGCCGGCGCCGGCGACGAGGCAAGCCTGGCGGCGGGGGATTGAACAGCATAGTAGGCCACACCCGCCGCCGTGCCCGGGCCTGGTGTGCGGCGTCGCCCGGGGGCGTCTGCCTTCGTGTGGTCACAATCGGCGTGTAACCGAGCCGGTCAGGCAATGACTGGCGGGTTCCGCAAACCAAAGCGAGGCGATCGATGAGAAAAGGCAAGCTCGTGTCGGCCGGCCTGGCCGTCGCCGCGGCGCTGGCATTCGCATTGCCGCTGCCGGCCCTTGGCGGCGGTGGCGTCAAGGTCGGGGTGCTGCACTGCAAGAACGTCCCGGGGACTCGCTCGACCCTGTTGATCCGGTCCTCGGTCGAGATCACCTGCAAGTTCGAAACCCCCGGCGGCACCGAGTACTACCGGGGTGAGACCGGAATCGCGCTCGGTGTCGACCTCAATGTCACCAAGACCGAACGCATGGCGTACACGGTGTTGATGGCCACCGGCGACACCGCGGTCGGCGCCTATTCGCTGGAGGGAAAGTACTACGGCGCCAAGGCGTCGGCGACCGCCGGCGGCGGGGTCGGGGCCTCGGTGCTGATCGGTGGCGGCCGCGACAGCGTGACCCTCCAGCCCCTCGCGCTCGAGGGCAGCTACGGGCTGGGTGTTGCCGGGGGCCTGGGCTATCTTTACCTCGAGCGCGACCCAGGGCGCCGCTGACGCACACCGCGCGGCGCCGGCGGTTGGCCCAAGGCTTTCCCCTCGACACCCAATATATGGTAGGCGCCGACAAAGTATCGTCTAGGGCCGAGTCTTTTCTGCAACACCTGTTTGTTTCATCGGGGTCATCGTCGTCTTCCCGGTTGACGGGCGAGTCACGACGATGATTCGATGGTCACATGGTGCTGTTTCAGGAAGTTCGCCAGCTGGCGCGGCAGGTGGTGCTGCCGGCACTTGCGGTCTGCGGCCTCGTCTACCTTGCCTACCACGGCGTTCAAGGGCAGCGCGGCCTCATCGCCTATACCCATCTGAGCGCGCAGATCGTCGAGGCACGCGCCACCCTGTCCCAGCTGGAGCAGGCGCGGCAGGTTCTGGAAAAGGACGTTGGCCTGCTGCGCCCGAGCACGCTCGACCGCGACATGTTGGACGAACGCGCGCGCGCCATGTTGGGCCTGGCACAGCGCGATGAGGTGCTCATCCTGGTGGCAGACTTGACCCCGGACCAAGTCGCCCAACCGGCGACCCTGGCACGAATGGGAAGCCAACACGAATAGCCTGATGCCAAGCCAATAGGGGGGACGGG
>JBHICX010000199.1:0-4916 GCA_046759805.1 Kiloniellales bacterium
ATCCCGTAGAACACCATGTAGAGGCCGATGAAGACCAACGGCTCGAAGCCGGGATAGGCGCGCAGCAGCACGTAGACGGCGGACTTCGTGGTGTAGGCGGACAGGAACACCATGCCGCCGGGCGAGGCCTCCGGGTAAGCGTCCGGCAGCCAGGCCGAGAGCGGCGGCGCCCCGGCGTTGATCAGGAACCCGGCGAGGATCAGCCAGGTCCCCGGACCGTGGCCCAGCGCGGCGTGGATCGGCTCGCCCGCCAAGGCGGGAGAGCCGGTGGCCCCGATGTAGCTGAGAATTCCGGCCATCAGCAACGCGCCCCCCAGAAGGTGGACGGCTATGTAGCGCATGCCGGCGCGGTACGCGTGGCGGGTGCCGGCCGACCAGATGACCACGGTGGATGCCAGCGCCATCACCTCCCAGAACACGAACAGCGTGATCATGTCGCCGGCGAAGGTGATACCGATGGCGCTGCCGGCATGGACGAAGGCGGCGGCCATTTCGCCCGGCCGCGCCTGGGTGAGGGCGAACAGGCCGCCGGCGAAGGTCATGAACGCGAAAACAAGCCCGAACAGACGGCTGAGCCGGTCCACCTTGACCGGTTCCAGCTCGTGATCGAGGAACGGGAGGCTCAGCGCCACCCCGTCCGGCATCTGCCAGACCATCCACAGCACTACCAGCGGCAAGGCCAGGATCAACGCCGGCCGCGCCCGTGCCGGCATGAACGGCAGCAGGAACCCGCCGGCGATCAGCACCAGTCCGGGGGGGATGGCGCTAATGATGGCGCTAATCGTCATAGTAGGTGTCCCGCCGCCCGATGAACACGCCCAGGACCTTCGCCCCCACAATCATGGCGACGCAGGCGGCAAATCCGTACCAGGCGTTGAACGCGAAGGCGAAATAGGCGTGGCCATGGACCCACAGCCCGGCCATCACCAGGACAACGAGGATCACGGCGAACCCGATCCACAGCATCCGGATCGTCTGCGGGCGGACCAGCCAGTGCTTTTGGCTCATGGCGCGCCCGCTCGGCTGGTGGTTCCGACCAGCTGTTCGGCCAGCGACAGCGGCGGCAGGTCCGGGAGGAAGAACAGGATCACGGTGCCCGCCGCGCTCACCACCAGCGCGGCCACGATGGTCAGCGGCGCCTCCCCATGCTGGTGGCCGGCATCGTCTCCGGGGTTGGCGGCCGCCTCGACCGGCTCGTTGAAGAAGGCGTCGTAGACGATGGGCAGGAGATAGGCGGCGTTCAACAGCGTGCTCAGCACGATCACCGCCACCGCGAAGGTCTCGCCGTCTTTCAGCGCACCCGACAGGATGTACCACTTGCTGACGAAGCCGACCGTGGGCGGCACCCCGATCATGGAGATCGCGCCGACGGCGAACGCCCCCATCGTCCACGGCATGCGCCGACCGATACCGGCGAGCTCGCTCACCTCGGTCTTGTGGGAGACGGTGGAGATGGCACCGGCGGCGAAGAACAACGTGATCTTGCCGAAGGCGTGGGCCGCGATGTGCAGCGCCGCGCCGATGATCGAGAGCGGCGTCGCGATCGCCGCCGCCATGACCACGTAGGATAGCTGGCTTACCGTCGAGTAGGCGAGGCGGCGCTTCAGGTTGTCGGAGCGCAGCGCGATCACCGAGGCGATGAGGATGGTCGCCCCGGCGGCATATATGAGCCAGTCGACGCCGGTCAGCCCGGCGAGGAAACCGGCGCCGAAGATGTAGACGATGACCTTGACCACCGTGAACACGCCGGCCTTGACCACGGCGACCGCGTGCAACAGGGCGCTGACCGGCGTCGGCGCCACCATGGCGGCCGGAAGCCAGCGGTGCACCGGCATCAGCGCCGCCTTGCCGATCCCGAACATATAGAGCGCCAACAGAACTGGCACGAAGGCGCCGTCGACCTTGCCCTCGAGGATGCCGCCAGCGGTGAAATCGAGGGTGCCGGCAAGCTGCCAGGTCCAGACGATGGCCACCAGCTGCAGCCCGATCGAGGTGCCGAGCAGGATGCCGAGATAGGTGCGGCCGGCGCGCACCGCCTCCCGGGTCTCGTGGTGCGCCACCAGCGGATAGGTGGACAGCGTCAGCGCCTCATAGAAGATGAACAGGGTCAGCATGTTGCCGGCGAACGCGACTCCCATGGTGCTGGCCAGCGCCACCGCGAAGCAGGTGTAATAGCGGGTCTGCTTGTGGGCATGGCCGGCGCGCATGTAGCCGATCGAGTAGACCGAGGTGACGATCCACAGCCCCGAGGAGACCAGGCCGAACATGAGCCCCAGGGGCTCCACGGCCAGCCTGATGGGCAGCCCCGGCAGCAGGGACACCAAGGTCACCTCCGGCCGGGCGCCGGCCAGCACCTCGGGCAGCATCGACGCCACCGCGGCGAACAGGCCGCCGGCGCTGATGAGCGAGACCGCCTCGCGCGGGTTCGGCCGGCGGTGCAACAGGACGATGCCGACGGCGCCGGCGAGCGGCACCGCCAGCGTCAGCACCAGCGCCTCGGCGCCGCTCATCAGCCGGCCCCCAGAAGCAGGCTGGCCGCACGTCCGGCCACGCCGGTGCTGGCGGTGCTGTCGACGCCGAAATAGACCGTGGCGGCGATCAGGATCCAGGTCGGAACCAGCATGTCCAGCGCTGGGTCGCGCGCCCCGTCGGCGCCGGAACGGGCCGCCGGGGCGGGCCGGAAGTAGACCACCTCGACCACCCGCCACACGTAGACCACGGCCAGCATCGAGGCCAGCACCACCAGTACGGCCACCGGCCACCAGCCGGCCTCCAGCGCCGCCAGGACCAGGTACCACTTGCTGATGAAGCCGACGGTGAACGGAATGCCGATGAGGCTCAGGCCGCCGACCACGAAGGCGGCCATGGTGAGCGGCATGCGCCGGCCCAGCCCGGCCATGTCGTCTAGCATGACCGAGCCGGTGCGCAGGAACACACAGCCGAGCACCAGAAACAGGGCCCCCTTGGTCACCGCGTGGTTGAACAGATGCACGATCCCCCCGGTGAGGCCGGTCACCGAGGCGAAAGCAATGCCCAGCACGATGTAGCCGATCTGCGCCACGCTGGAGTAGGCGAGCATGCGTTTCACGTCGTCCTGGAAGATGGCCACGGTCGAGGCCGCGAACATGGCCAGGAGCGCCAGGGTCATGAGAATGCCGCGGACCGGCATGGCCTCGAACACGTAGGCGGCGCCGAACACGCTGAAGAACATCCGCAGCAGCACGTAGACCGCCACCTTGGTGGCGGTGGCGGCGAGAAACGCGCTCACCATCGACGGGGCGTAGCTGTAGGCGTTGGGCAGCCACAGATGCAGCGGAAACAGGGCGAGCTTCAGGCTGATGCCGACGGTGATGAAGGCCAGCGCCGCCAGGATGGTCCGGGTTTCCGCCACCGCCGGCAGGCGGGCCGCCAGGTCGGCCATGTTCAAGGTCCCGGTCATCATGTACATGAGCGCCACCCCGATGACGTAGAAGGTGGCGCCGATGGTGCCCATGACCAGGTACTGGAAGGCGGCGGTGAGCGCCCGCCGGCCGCGGCCCATGCTGACCAGCGCATAGGCCGCCAGCGAGAAGATCTCCAGGAACACGAACAGGTTGAAGGCGTCGCCGGTGATCACGATGCCCAAGAGGCCGGTCAGGCACAACAGGTAGAGGGCGTAGAAGAGATACACCCGATCCTCGGGGATCTCGTGGGCGACGCTCCGGCGCGCGAACACCAGCACCACGGCGCCGATGGCGGCAACGATCACCAGCACCAGGCCGCCGAGCGCGTCCAGCCGATACTCGATGCCCCACGGCGCCGCCCAATCGCCGATCGGGTAGAACAGCGTGCCGCCCTCGAGCACCTGCCCCAGGAGCGCCAGCGCGATCGCCAATACTGCCCAGCTTACCGCCAGGGTCAGCGCCCAGCACAGCCCGCCGCGCCGCAGCAACACGCACAACGGCGCCGCCAGCAGCGGGATCACCACCTGGAGCGCCGGGAGGTGAGTCGCGATCAAGACTCCTGGTCCCGGCTTTGAATCTCGTCTTCCTCGACGGTGCCGTAGGCGTCGCGGATGCGCACCACCAGCGCCAGGCCCAGGGTCAGGGTGGCGACGCCGACCACGATGGCGGTCAGGATCAGCACGTGGGGAAGCGGGTTGGAGTAGGTGGTGAGGCCTTGCGCGAGGATCGGCGGGGTGCCGCCCGTGACCTTGCTCATCGAAATGTAGAGGATGAACATCGAGGTCTGGAAGATGTGGAGACCGACCAGCTTCTTGACCAGGTTGCCGCGGGCGATGACCATGTAGAAGCCGGCCATCATCAGCACGATGACGATCCAATAGTTATAGAGGCCGGGAATCTCCATGGCTCAGCGCCTCCACCCGGCGAAGGTGTAGAAGATGGTGATCATGGCGCCGGCGACCGTGATGCCGACGCCAAGCTCGATCAACAGGATGCCCAAGTGCTGGCCCTGCAAGGGATCACGGGCCAAGACCGAGTAGTCGAGGTAGTTGCCGCCCAAGGCCATGCCGGCGACGCCCACCCCGGCGTACAACAGGAGACCGACCGCCAACAGGCCGCGCGTCAGCCAGGCCGGCACCACCCGGCGCGCGGTCTCGACCCCGAAGATGAGGGCGTACAGGATGAAGCCGGCGCCGAACACCACCCCGGCCTGGAACCCGCCGCCTGGCCCGAAGTCCCCGTGGAACTGCACATAGAGCGCAAACAGCAGGATGAACGGCAGCAACAGCTTGGACGTCACCCGTAGGACCGACCGGCGCCTCATGGCCGCTCGCTCCGTCCGGCGTCGGCATCGCCACCAGCCCCGCGCGCCCTCTCGCGGCGGCGGCGTCCGCGACCCATCAGCATCAAGACCCCGACGGCGCCGGTGAAAATGACCGTGACCTCGCCCAGGGTGTCGTAGCCGCGGTAGCT
>JBHICX010000200.1:0-4908 GCA_046759805.1 Kiloniellales bacterium
GCCACCCCAAGCGGACGATCCGGTGGGGGGCCGGGAGGGGGAGCGGGCTGGAGCGATTCCACGTAAGTGGATACTGCTCTATCGCGGGACCGGATCGCCCGTCAGCCCCGGCGCGCCGAGGCCCGCATCTCGAACCGGGTCCACAGCGCCAGGGCGAACAGTGCCACCGCGCCGGCCTGATGCAGCACCGCGAGCGGGATCGGCACCGCCATGAGCAAGGTGGCAACCCCGACGGCGACCTGCACCAGCGCCATGGCCATGAAGGCGTGCACCGCCAGGCGCGCCCCGGGCGGCACGGCGGCGGCCTGGACCCGGAGCCAGAACACCGCTACCAGGCCGGCGGTCAAGAGTGCCAGCACCCGATGGTCGAACTGCACCATGGCCGGGTTGTCGAACGGGTTCCGCCAGGCCGGCTGGAGCACCATCAGCCCCTCCGGCACCAGCCGGCCGTCCATCAACGGGAAGCTGTTGTAGGTGAGCCCGGCGTCGAGGCCCGCCACCAGGCCACCGGACAGCAGGGTGAGGAAGGTGAGTCCCGTGAGCCCGCCGGCGAAGCGGCGCAAGCCCGGCCGTGCCGGGGGGGTGCTTGCCGCCGTCGGGCCGCGCAGGTAGCCCAGGGCCACCCATAGGATGTAGCCGAGGATAGCGACGGCGAATCCGAGATGCGCCGTCAGGCGGTAGTGGCTGACCTCGGGCCGATCTGCGAGACCGCTCTGCACCAGGGCCCAGCCCATGAGCCCCTGCAGGGCGCCGAGCACGAACATCACCGCGAGCTTCGGCACAGCACCAGCGGGCAGCCGGCGGCGCCACAGGAACCACAAGAACGGCACCGCGAAGATGACGGCGATCAGCCGGCCCCACAGCCGGTGCAGGTATTCCCACCAGAAGATGGTCTTGAACTCGGTGAGGCTCATACCGCGGTTGATCGTCCGGTACTCGGGCGTCTGCCGGTACAGCTCGAAGGTGCGCTGCCATTCCTGCTCGCCTAGCGGCGGTATGGCGCCAATGAGCGGCCGCCACTCGACCATCGACAGACCCGATTCGGTCAGCCGCGTGATGCCGCCCAGCACCACCATGACGAAGATCATGGCGCAGCAGGCGGCCAGCCACAGGCCGACGGCGCGCGCTTCGGCACGCCCCCGCGGCGCATCATGCGATCGCTGGCGCAACCTGCCTCACACCATTCGGGCCACGATCCGGCGTGGCCCGACGGCTCTCGACCAAGACCGATTTTGGGCTTCGGGGCTACCCGTCCACCGTCCAGGTGGGACCACGGCGCAACAGCGCATTCAGGTCGGCCTCGGGCCTGCTGGCTTTCGCCTCATCCGTCTGTGCCGAGACCAGGGAATCGAAAGACGGCGCCGGTTGGCAGCAGAGGACGCCAAGCGCCATCGGCAAGTCGGGCGGCGCCATGGCGGCAAGCGCCGTGGCCAGTATGCGGTCGGTCTCGTCATGGACCAGCAGGTCGTCGACGGCGACGCCGTCCTGGCCCAGCCTCACCACCTCGAGGTGCAACGAGCCGGGCCTGACGCGCAGCCCTTTGTCGCGTTTTTCGCCAAACACCAACGGCTTGCCATGCTCGACGTGGATCTGGGCGTCGGTGGCCACGGCTTTGTCGGTGAAATCGCTGAAGACGGCGTCGTTATAGACGATGCAGTTCTGGAAGATCTCCACGAAGGAGGTGCCGCGATGCGCGTGTGCCCGCTTCAGCACCTCGGGCAGATGCTGCTGTTGCACGTCCACCGCGCGGGCCACGAAGCGCCCGCCCGCGCCCAAGGCCACGGCCGCCGGCGAGGCCGGGTTCTCCACCGAACCGAGCGGGGTCGACGGCGAGCGCGTGCCAATCCGCGAGGTGGGCGAATACTGGCCCTTGGTCAGGCCGTAGGTCTCGTTATTGAACAACAGAATTTGCAGGTCGACGTTGCGACGCAGCACGTGCAGCAGATGGTTGCCGCCGATCGACAGCGCGTCGCCGTCGCCGGTGACCACCCAGACATCGAGATCCGGATTGGCCAGCTTGATCCCGGTGGCGACCGCCGGCGCGCGACCGTGAATTCCGTGAAAGCCGTAGGTGGACATGTAGTACGGGAAGCGCCCGGCGCAGCCGATGCCAGAGACGAACACCGTCTTCTCCCGAGACGCCTGCAGGTCGGCCAGTGTGCGCTGCACCGCCTTGACGATGGCGTAGTCGCCGCAGCCCGGGCACCAGCGCACCTCCTGGTTCGAGGCGTAGTCCTTGGGACCCAGCCTCTCGGTGGTCGGCGACGTGACTAGGTTCATCTCAGCCCTCCAACCGGGCGCGGGCGGCGTCTTCGATCTCGGCGATCTTGAACGGCTGGCCGCTAACCTTGTCCAGCCCTTCGGCCGGCGTGAGATAATGGCTGCGCAATAGCGTCAGCAGTTGGCCACGGTTCATCTCCGGCACCAGCACCTGCTCGAAACCGGCCAACAGGTCGCCGAGATTGCGCGGCAGCGGACAGAGGTGACGGATGTGCAAGTGGGCCACGTCGTGTCCCGCCGCCCGCAGGTTGCTTACCGCCCGGCTGATCGGGCCGTAGGTCGAGCCCCAGCCGACGACGGCGAGCCGGCCCTGGGCCTCACCCTGATCGATGGCCTGCGGCGCAATGTCGTCGGCAATGCCGGCGATCTTGGCCGCCCGCGCCTCGGTCATGCGCTGATGGTTCAGCGCATCGTACGAGACGTGGCCGCTCACGTCCTCCTTCTCCAACCCGCCGACCCGATGCTCCAGCCCCGGCGTCCCCGGAATCGCCCACGGCCGCGCCAAGGTGGTCGGGTCACGCTGGAACGGGTGGAAGTCCCTTGCCTCGGTGTGGAAGCGGACCGGCTCGCCCGGCAGCCGGTCCAGGTCCGGGATCACCCAGGGCTCCGCCGCGTTGGCAATGTGGACGTCGGACAGCACGATGACCGGCGTCATATACTTGGTGGCGATCCTGACCGCCTCGACCGCCACCTCGAAGCAGTCCGACGGCGAGCGCGCCGCGATCACCGCCAACGGACTATCGGCGCTGCGGCCGAACACTGCCTGATACAAATCGGACTGCTCGGTCTTGGTGGGCATACCGGTGGACGGGCCGGCGCGCTGCGAGTCGATCACCACCAGCGGCAGCTCGGCCGAGATCGCCAGCCCCAGCGCCTCGGTCTTGAGCGCCATGCCTGGTCCGGAGCTCGAGGTGACGCCCAGCGAGCCGGCGTAGGAGGCGCCGATCGCCGCACAGGCGGCGGCGATCTCGTCCTCCGCCTGGAAGGTGACCACGTCGTACTCCTTGAGGTTGGCCAGCATGTGCAGAAGCGCCGAAGCGGGCGTGATCGGGTACGAGCAGAAGGTGATCTTGAGCCCAGTGCCACGGGCGCCGGCAAGCAACCCCCAGGCCATCGCTTCGGTCCCGGTCACGATCCGATAAAGCCCCGGCCCGAGGTCCGCCGGTGGCACCACGAAGGCGCTGATCTCGCTGGGAATCTCCGCCGTCTCGCCGAACGCGTGCCCGGCGTTGAGCGCCGCGATGTTGGCCTCGGCGAGGACCGGACGATGGGCGAACTTGTGCTTCAGCCAGTCGATCGTGGGCTGGCGGTCGCGCGCAAACAGCCAGTACACGAACCCGAGCGACCACATGTTCTTGCAGCGCAGCGCCTCTTTCTGCGACAGCCCGAAGCCCCTGACCGCTTCCAGGGTGAGCCTGGACATATCGAGCTCGAGCTTGCGGTACCCGTTCAGGGCGCCATCCGCCAGCGGGTTGTCTTGGTAACCTGCCTTGCGGAAGTTCTTTTCCGAGAAGGCGCCGCTGTCGGCGATGACGACGCCGCCATGATTGACGTCACCGAGGTTGACCTTGAGCGCCGCCGGGTTCATGGCCACCAGCACGTCGACGTTCTCGCCGGAGGTCTTGATCCTGCGGGACCCGAAGTTGATCTGGAAGGCGGACACGCCGTAAGTAGTCCCGGCCGGGGCGCGGATCTCGGCTGGAAAATCCGGGAAGGTGGCCACATCACTGCCCGCCACCGCCGTCGCCAGGGTGAACTGGCTGCCGGTGAGCTGCATGCCGTCGCCGGAATCGCCGGCGAAGCGGACCACGACGGACTCCAACGCCCGGCGATGGTGCTTACTCCCCACCGCCGCGGTGGACCGTTCCATGTTATGGACCTCCGTGTGAAGACTCCGGCGCGATTCGGTTACCTATACGGTAGCGCACTTTAACGGTTATTTACTCCCGCCTCCGGTCGCGTTCAACCAGTTGTGAACGAAGACTTCGGCAGCCCTGTCACGCGGCTCGCGGGGACTCGGAGGCCGACAAGATTGTCGGCGTCCTCTTGCGTTGGAAGGCGCCGACAAGGCCGACCGAAATGGTCCTTCATTGGGGCTTACGCTCCCAGCGGGGATACCGATTTATTTCAGCGGCACTGATCGGGACCCCATCCGGACCGCCCGCAAGTCGATTCTCAGCATGGTCCGTGTACTGCGGCCAGTCAAACGAAAATCGGACCGCAGCGGGCGTGCGCCAGCCCGCCTTCACGGGGGTTCCTCCCAACGGTCGGCCGGTAGCCGCCGTGCTGGCGGCGCATGGTCGCCATGATGGCGGTATTCGCCTGGCGCAAGGGTTCCTGACACGGCTCGAGGCAGCCAACAAAATGCTGGATATTCCAGTAACTTATAAGCGGGTCCGGAGGGGCCGCAGGAACGCTGGCCAAGGCTCCGCGGCAACGCATCGAGGCCACCCCGCCGGGGGGTTGACAGGGCCACGACGAAATCCTAAGTCCTTTAGCACTCAGCGGCCGAGAGCGCTGACAATTCCTTCCCACCATTCCACGATGCAAGGTACAGGAGATCCGGCATGAACTTTAGACCGCTGCATGACCGCGTCATGGTGCGTCGAGTCGAGAGTGACATGAAGA
>JBHICX010000201.1:0-4908 GCA_046759805.1 Kiloniellales bacterium
CTCCAGGTGCGGATCACCTCCGGGTTGAGGGGCTCGCCGGCGCTGATCGAGTGGCGGATCGAGCTCAGATCGTACTGATCGAGCTGCATCTGGGCGAACAGCCGATACACCGTCGGCGGGGCGCAGAAGGTGGTGACGCCGAGCTTGCCAATGAGGCGCAGGTGGATGTCCGCGTCGAACCGGGGGTCGCCGTCATAGAGAACCATGGTGGCGCCGATCATCCAGGGGGCGCACAAGAGACCCCACGCCGCCTTGGCCCAGCCGGTATCCGAGAGCGTCCAGTGCACGTCGTCCGGCGTAAGATCCATCCAGTATCGGCCGGTGATGGCGTGGGCGAACGCGGAGGCGTGGTCACGGGGCACCATCTTCGGCATCGCGGTGGTGCCGGAGGTGAAGTAGATCAGCATCATGTCGTCGGCCCGCAGGGGGCCGACCTCGTCTCGGCTCAACCGGTCGGACGCCGCCTGGCACGCGGACTCGAAATGGATCCAGCCGTCGCGCTTGCCGCCGACCACGATCAGGTGCTTGAGCGTCGGACAGCGGCCGCGGATCTCATCCACCTTGTGGGCGTTATCGGCGGTGACTATGGCGAGCCTGGCGTCGGATCCGTTGATTCGGTACTCGATGTCCTTGGGCATCAACAGATTGGTGCCGGGCATCGCCACCACGCCGGTCTTCATGCAGCCGACCAGCACGTGGTACCAGGCCGGGATGCGCCGGATCATCACGAAGGCGAAATCGCCCTTGGCGGCGCCCAGTCCCCGCAGCACATTGGCGAACCGGTTGCCGGCACGGTCGAGCTCGGAGAAGCGGTGCGGCTCGATGGTTTCGCCGCTGCGATCGACGAACAGGAAGGCGGTCTTATCGGCCTCCACCGCGCGCCTTTCGATCACGTCGAAGCCGAAGTTGAAGGATTCGGGGATCCGCAGCCGGAAATCAGCACGGGTCGCCTCGTAGTCGGTCATCTTCGGCAAGTCGAACATCGGCGTCTCTTCGCGGGAAGGTCCTGGGCAACGGCGGATGGTAACACCAAGATGCCGGCGATCGACCCGCCGGTTAGGAGCCCTCGACGATGATCTTGACCAGCTGACCCGGCTTGAGCGGCTGCGCCGGGTCCAGCCCGTTCACCGCGGCGAAGCGCTCGACCTGATAGTCGGGGTATGGCATGCGCGCGGCCAGGCCCGCCACGGTGTCGCCGGGCTTGACGCGCAGTATTTTGAGCTGGTGCGGCTGGTAGCCCGCCGCTTCCTCGTCGCTGATGCGCCGGAAGCTGTAGGTGGTGCCCCTGAGACCCATCTCCAGCGACTTGGTGAGCTTGGGCGGCGTCGCGAACACGAAGCGGTAGATCGATTGCTCGTCGAACCGGATGGCGACCAATCGCACGTCGACCTCGGCCCCGCCGGGCGTGGGCTGCAGGCGCGTCGCCCCGGTCGCCGCCTCCAGGCCGTTGATGTCCAGGGTCTCAAGGTGCTGGAGCGGCTGGTCCTTGATCCATTCCTGGGTCAGGTATCGCTGCATCGCGCCGGCGAAGGGCCGGGGCGCGGCGTCGAACCTGATGATCGCGTGCTCGGGGCCGAAGGCGGTGACCGCGTGGGTTGAGTTCACCAGCCGGTAGGCGGCGGGAACCCGGAAGCGGATTTTGAGCTTAGGATGCACGAACCGGGTCCCGCGCACGAAGCCCTGTGCCGGGTCGTCGCCGTACATGAGCCCGTCGATGCGGTCGAGATACTCGGCGACGCGTACGACCCGACCGCCGCGCGCAATGTTGGCCAGCCGGATGGCCTGGCCGACGCGCTCCTCGGTGCGCGGGTGGGTCGACAACAGGCTGAACTGGTCCGCCTCACCGGGCTTGCCGATGAGCGTCGCCCGCAACCGGGTGTCTCGTTGCAGCCGGGTCAGGAAACTCGACATGGCGTGGGGGTCATAGCCGGCTCGCCCCATGATCTCGACCCCGAATCGGTCGGCCTCGAGCTCCTGTTCGCGGGAAAATCCACGTATGTAGAGGGTGGCGCCGACGCCGACCGCCTGCTGTAGGGTCTGGGCGAGCTGCGGGCTATCGAAGATGGCACCGAGCATGCCGATGAGGCCGATGCCGCCGCTGGCCAGCACGCCGCGACCGTAGCGCTCGGCCGTATGGCGCGCGGTCACGTGACCGATCTCGTGGGCCAGCACGCCGGCGACCTCGGCCTCGTTTCCGGCCAGGCTCAACAGCCCGCGCGAGACATAGAGATAGCCCGCGGGCAGCGCAAAGGCATTGACGATGGGGCTGTTCAGGATGGTTACCCGATAGGCGATGTCCGGTCGGTGCGAGTTGCGGCCCAAATGCTGGATCAGGCCATCGAGATAGGCCTGCAACGCCGGGTCCTGGTAGGCGCCGCCGAACTGCTCCAGGATCTTCGGGTGCTCCTGCTCGGCGATCTGCCGCTCCTTCTGCTCGTCCATGAACAGGTCGGTCCAGTTGATCTGGGCCGCGGCGGGCGCGGCGCAGACAAGCACGATGCTGGCGCCCCCGAGGAGCGCGCCGGCCCGTCGATGCGCCGTCCGCAGCGGGTGCGTCATGATCGGTCCTTCCGGTTGCCTTGGTTGGAAATCATCGATGGTTCGGCCCTCGCAGGCGCGTCCTCACTCGGCGATCAAGGGGGTGGCGGCCATGATCGCGTCAGCATAGCAAAGCCGCATGAACCGCCGCTGAACGGGCGCCGCGCGATCACCATGACACGATCTTGAATCGATCGCCTTCCTTGATCGTGGCACCGGGCTCGAGCCCGTTCAGCACCGCGAACCGTTCGACATTGCGGTTGCCGAACGGCATCCGCGCCGCGAGGGTGGCCTGGGTGTCGCCCGGCATGGCGGTGACCAGCTTCAACCGCAGCGGCCGATAGCTGTCTCGTTCCTGCGGCTGCATGCGCCGGAAGCTGTAGGTGATCCGCTGCATTGGCGCCGACAGTCGCTGGCTCGCCTCCGGCCGGCTGAAGAACATGAAGCGGAAGAACCTGTCGGGTTCGAAACGTATGGCCACCAGCCGCACGTCGCGGCGCCCCTGGTAGGTGTCCACCCGGTTCCAGCCGGTGGCGGCCTCGACGCCGTTGACGACGATGGCCTCGATGTCGATCAAGGTCATGGCCGGCGCCCAGATCTCGGTGAGATAGCGGAGCGCGGAGCCGTGGAATCGGCCCTTGCCGACGTCGAACAGGACCAGTGTATCCTCCGGGCCTCGCACGATTACCCGATGGGGGCTGTTGATCAGCTGGAAGCCGGCCGGCACCTGAAACAAGAACCCGATCCCGGGATGGACGAAGGCGGAGCCGCGCACGAAGCCCTGCTGCGGGTCGACGCCGAACAACAGGCCGTCGATGCGGTCGAGATAGGCCTCGCGCCCCCGCTTCGGATCCTTTTGCGGGGTCTCGAATTCGAGCCCGATCACCTCCTCGAGCCGGGCTGCGGTGAGCGGATGGGTGGCCATGAATTCGACCTCCTCGACGGCGTCCGTCAGGCCGCGCAGCTTCACCTCCAGCGCTCGGTACGCCGTGAGCTTGTTGAGGAACGTGGCCATGGCATTGGTGTCGTAGCCGGCCCGGCGCATGTAGCGCAGTGCCAGCCGGTCGGCCTCCAGTTCCTGTTCGCGGGTGTAGGCTTGGAGGTAGTCGTCCGCCTCGGCCTGCGCCGTCTCGGCCAGGCTACCGATGCTGACCACGTCGAGCAGATCCACGCCAAAGCTAGTCAGCACGTGTCGGCTGTATCGCTGCGCCGCGTGACGCGCGGTGACATGTCCGATCTCGTGCGCCAGCACCCCGACCAGCTCGGCCTCGCTATCCGCCAGGGCGAGCAAGCCCCGGCTTACGTACACATAGCCGCCGGGAAGCGCGAAGGCGTTCACCACCGGGCTGTTCAGGATGGTGAACTGGTAGTCGAGATCCGGCATCTCGGAGGCCGCCGCCAGCCTCGACCCGAGCTCGCCGACATAGGCGGTGAGCGCCGGGTCGTCATAGGCGCCGCCGGACCGGGCCAGGATTCGCGGGTGCTCTTGGTCGCGGATCCTGAGCTCGTCCTCCACCGACATGAAGGCGGTGAAGCTGTGCCCGCCGGTGGCCGGGTTGAAGGCGCAGGCCCCGAGCAGGACCAACGATGCCGCCCCGGCGAGCGCCGCCTGCCTGCGCGAAGCCGGAGCTTCGCTTCGGCGAAGGCAGGCCGGCCACGGCTTGGCTCGGTGCGCTGCCGTCATTCCCCGATCACCTCGATCTGCTCCGGATGGGTGGCTTCGATCATCGGACCGTTGAACGACTTGAGCCAGCCGCGCACGCGCACCCGCCGCCCGGCGTACTCGCGTGGGTCGATGCCGGCGGCCTCGAACCGCCGGCGGTGGCGGGGTGCCACCGAAACGGTGAAGTCGGTACGCCAGTCGGCCCCGAAGTTGAGATAGGCCCGCCCTTTGACAATGCTGGCTTCCAGTACCCGCCCCTCGACAAGTTGGAACCCGCGAATGAATTTAGGCGTTTCGGCGGCATTTAACACCCGGTAATAGGGATGCGACCAGATACCCCGTCCGGCGGCGCGGGCCCGGCGTTCCAGCGCCAGCATCTCCGGCACCAGCGAGCGGTTGTCGGCGAAGCTGTAGACCCGGGCCAGCCCCTGGCGCAGCATCTCCGCCTGCAGCCAGCGTCCGGCGGCATCGTAGACATGCGCCAACAGGCGGCCGTGCCGGTCCATGCGCCGGCCGCCGAAGGCCAGCCGGACCGTCTTTCCCAGGGCCAGTCGCTCGAGCACCGCCTTGGCCTTATCGGCCAGCGGCCAGGGCTGGAAGTCCGGCCGGCCGAGCGGCAGCTTCGGCGCCTGGATTCCGACTAGGCGGACCTGCCGGCCGTCGTCCAGGACCAGGGTATCGCCGTCGATGACCTCGACCGCCCGGGC
>JBHICX010000202.1:0-4904 GCA_046759805.1 Kiloniellales bacterium
GGCCGCCGGCTGGCCGGTCATGTTGAACGGGTAGGTGAACGGCGTCCATTCGGGCCAGCGCCCGAGCCCGGATCCCGGCGGCACCTCCTCGCCGGCGGCGAAGGCGGGGATCGGCAGGGTCGGCGTCAGCAACAAATCGAAGCGCCGGTGGAACAGGCCCATCGTCAAGCCGAGGCCGGCGCGGGTGCTTTCCGCGGCCAGCAGGTCGCCGGCGCCAAGCTGCGCGCCTTCTGTGGCGACCTCGATCAACCCCGGGTCCATGAGCCGGCGCCGCCCCTCGTCGATCGGGCGCACGGCGTGGGCGGCGCCCGCATACCACAGGGTGCGGAAGTCGTCCGCGGGGCTCGTGAAGCCGGGATGGACCGCCTCGACCTCGGCGCCGAGGTCGGCAAAGGTCGCCGCCGCCGCGGCAACCAGGTCGGCCACTTGCCCGTCGACCCGGGCGTAGCCGAGGTCGGCGCTCAACGCCACCTTGAGCCCGGCGACGCCGTCCTCGAGGCCGTCCCGCCAGTCGCATTCGTCGGCGGGCAGCGCGTAGGGGTCGCGCGGGTCGGGCCGGGCGATCACCGAGAGCATCAACGCCAGGTCGGCGACGGTGCGGGCCATCGGGCCCACATGGGACAGGCCGCCGAAGGGGCTCGGCGGGTAGAGCGGCACCCGGCCGTAGCTCGCCTTGAGTCCGGCGAGGCCGGTGAAGCCGCTGGGAATCCGGATCGAGCCGCCGCCGTCGGTGCCGATGGCGAGCGGCCCCATGCCGGCGGCCACCGCCGCCGCCGCACCACCGCTGGAGCCGCCCGGCGTCGTCTCCGGGTTCCAGGGATTGCGGGTGATCCCGGTAAGCGGGCAGTCGGTCACCCCCTTCCAGCCGAACTCGCAGGTGGTGGTCTTGCCAAGGATGACCGCGCCGTCTTCGATCAGCCGGGCGACTGAGGGCGCGTCCTCGTCCCACGCCTGGTGGGGGTCAATGGTCTTCGAGCCGCGCAGCGTCGGCCAGCCCCTGGTCAACACCAGGTCCTTGATCGACACCGGCACCCCGTCCATGAGGCCCTGGGGCTCCCCCTTCCGCCACCGCGCCTCCGAGGCACGGGCGGCGGCGAGCGCGCCGTCGGGATCCACCAGTCGGAAGGCGTTGAGGCGGCCGTCATGGGCCGCGATCCGGTCGAACGCGGCCTCGGTCGCCTCGACCGGCGACAGGCGCTTGTCGCGATAGAGCGCGATCAGGTCCGTGGCCGGGGTGAAGGCGAGATCGTCGTCGGGCATCGCGGTCGCTCCCCCTCGGGCCTCACGGGCGCGGCACGCGCCCCTCGACCGGGTAGGCGGGATCGGTGAAACCCGGCGTGCTGGGATGGCCCGGCGCCACCAGGCGGTCGATGAACGCCTCGTCCTCCGGCCCGAGCGTGGCGTCGAGGGCGCCCAAATACTCCTTGAGCTGGGCCAAGGTGCGCGGCCCGGCGATCGCCGATGTGACGAGCCGGTTGTGGATCACCCAGGCAAAGGCGAACTGGGCCGAGGTCAGCCCCCGAGCCTCGGCGTGGGCCTTCACCCGTTGCGCCAGCTTCACCGATTCCGGCCGGAACTCGGTCTCAAGGATGCGCTTGTCCTTGCGCCCGGCGCGGCTGCCTTTCGGCGGCGGCTTCCCCGGCGCGTACTTGCCGGCGAGCACCCCGCGCGCCACCGGGCTGTAGGGCACCACGCCCAGCCCATAGTGCGCGCATACCGGCAGCAGCTCTACCTCCGGCACGCGGTTAAAGGCGTTGTAGTAGGGCTGGCTCGCCACCGGGCGCGGCACGCCGGCCTGGTCGCACAACCGCACCACCTCGGCGTGCCGCCAGGCGCGGAAGTTGCTCACTCCGAAGTAGCGCGCCTTGCCGGCGGCGATGATGTCGCCCAGCGCGCCGACTGTTTCCTCGAGCGCGTTTCGGGGTCCTCGCGGTGCAGGAAGTAGAGGTCGACGTAATCGGTGCCCAGGCGTTCGAGGCTCGAGTCGATGGCGCGCATCAGCCAACGGCGCGACAGGCCGCGCGCGTTCTCGTCGTCGCCCATCCGGTTGCCGGCCTTGGTGGCGATCACCCAGCGGTCGCGCTGGCCGCGCACCGCGTCGCCGATGATCCGCTCCGAGTTGCCCTCATTGTAGACGTCGGCGGTGTCGATGAAGTTGACCCCGGCGTCGCGGGCCGTGCCGATTATCCGCTCAGCCGCCGCCTGGTCCGCGGCCCCGCCGAACATCATGGCGCCGAGGCAAAGCGGCGAGACCTTGACCCCGCTCGTGCCGAGAAGCCGATAGTCCATCGCCACCCCTAATCCCTTATGGCCTTGGCCCGGCGTCGGCGCCAAACAAACCGGCGGGGCACCCACGTCGACAAGGGCGTGGATGTTGGTCGCCGGTCCCCCGCGGGAACGGCCCATGCAATGATCTCCACCCCATCTTGGCTCTTCCCCCTAGGCTCATGAACCCGGCCGACCAGGCAGTCAATCATTTGCAGATAGCCGTCATGAGCATCTGATATGGCGTCCATGATCCGATTCCATATCCCGGCCTTACGCCATCGATAGCAGGATTTGACCGGGACTTGGAAGGTGGCTTTGCCA
The DNA here is from genome assembly GCA_046759805.1 of Kiloniellales bacterium. Taxonomy (GTDB): domain Bacteria; phylum Pseudomonadota; class Alphaproteobacteria; order JBHICX01; family JBHICX01; genus JBHICX01. Next base: position 2,590 of record JBHICX010000202.1, read on the forward strand.
TTATTGGGGCTGTGGCCGCTTTGCCCCGATCGGCGTAAGGTAACCACGATACACGGTCCCGGGAGTGGGAGACCGCCGATGCCACCGAAGGCGATTTCGCGCAAGCTCGCCGCGATCCTCGCCGCCGACGTGGTCGGCTACAGCCGCCTCATGGAGGCGGATGAGGCCGGCACCCTTGGCAAGCTGAAGTCTCACCGCAAGCAACTCATCGACCCGGCGATCGCCCAGCACAGGGGGCGTATTGTCAAGACCACCGGGGACGGCGTGTTGGGAGAGTTCGCCAGTGTCGTCGATGCCGTGGAGTGCGCGGTCGAGATCCAGCTCGGAATGTCGGGTCGCAACACGAATGTGCGCGAGGGGCAGCGGATCGAATACCGCATCGGCATCAATTTGGGCGATGTCATCGTCGACGGTGAGGACATCTACGGCGACGGCGTCAACGTCGCGTCTCGAGTTGAGGGCCTTGCCGATCCGGGTGGGATCTGCATCTCGGGCACGGTCCACGAGCACGTCGAGGGCAAGCTGGACCTGATGTTCGAGGATCTGGGTCAGCAAAAGGTGAAGAACATCAAGAGGGCGGTCCAGGTATATCGGGTGCCGGTGGCGTCCGAAGCTGCGTCCGCTGACGGGCCGGCCCTCGAGCTGCCCGACAAGCCGTCCATCGCCGTGCTGCCGTTCGTCAACATGAGTGGCGACCCTGATCAGGAGTACTTCGGGGATGGGATCGCGGAAGACATCATCACCGGTCTGTCTCGGATCAGTGCGCTGTTCGTGATCGCTCGCAATTCCACGTTTGCTTACAAGGGCAAAGCCGTCGACGTGAAGCGGATCGCCCGGGATCTAGGCGTCCGCTATGTCCTCGAAGGCAGCGTGCGCAAGGCCGGTGAACGCCTGCGCATAACGGCGCAACTAATCGATGCTCCCGCCGGTCGTCACATATGGGCGGAGAGGTATGACCGACGCCTAGTCGATATGTTTGACCTGCAGGACGAAATCGCGCGCAGCGTTGTCGCTACTTGCCAGACACAACTCGACCTAAGTGAAGGCCTGTTCGCCGAAAGCTCAGCCAGACCGGACATTCGCGTGTGGGATCTGCTGAGCCGTGCCTGGCGAATGATGTACCGCCTAACAGAACGCTCACTGCGGGAAGCACGTCACCTCGCCGAACGAGCCGTTGAGCTCGATCCAAGCAGTGGGCGAGCCCATCGCGTGCTGGCCGTAATCGACTATCATCTGGTCTGGATGGGATATACCAATGACGGGCGTCGAACCCTGGAGTCCGCGCGCAAGTCGGCCGAGTCGGCCGTCCGGCTCGATGACGGCGACGAGTATGCCCACTGGGGCAAAGGGTTGGTCCACATGGCATGCGGGGAGCACGAAGAGGCGATCGGTGAATTCCAACGTGCCCTCGAAATCAATCCAAACTGCTCGCTTGCGTACGGGAGTCTCGGAACCGTTTTGGCGTTCGCTGGTCGCACTGAAGAGTCAATTGCGAACATTGAACTTGCCATCCGCTCAAACCCACGAGATCCCAGTATATTCTTTCGGTTCTCTGGCCTTGCCATCGCCAATTTCGTCGCGGGTGATTACGATGCCGCGATCGAATGGGCGAGGAAGTCGGTCCAGCGCAAGCCGGACTGGTACCAGGGGCACATCGTATTGGCCGCGAGCTTTTCGCGGCTGGGTCGGATCGACGAGGCTCGGCAAGCGGTTCGCAAATACCTCGAAAGGTTCTCCGACGCGGGCGTTTCCAAGCTAAAGTCCCTTCCGTTCAAGAATGACGCGGATCGCGATGCCCTGCTTGACGCATTGCGAACAGCCGGACTGCCGGAGTGAGGCGGCGACGCCCAGGGAAAGGCGGGCGGGGCCGATCGGACGCCTCGATGACCAGAACCTAATCCGGCTGAACCGCGCGATTCCGGTCTTTCTTGGCCTGGCGTGAGATCGCGGTAACGAGGAGGAACCAGCGGGTCATTCCCCTTTTCCCTTGCGGGTCAGGTTCCCCGCGCGGGGACGCCGAGGCCCGGCCAGATCACGCGGCCGTCGGCGATCTCCTTCATGAACCAGTCGTGGTAGCCGCGGGCCAAGAGCCATTCGATGCGGTCGCCGCGCCAGAAAATCTTCCGGCGCTCGAGGTTGCGCTCGGCCAGGTTGGCGACGTAGGCGCGGGTTCGCTCCAGGTCGGCGCGGCACACGTCCAGGCCACGCATGCGCTTGAGCCACGCGGCGAGCCCTGGATGGCGCTCCGGCGAGAACGAGACCCCGAGCAGGCGCACCGCGGTCAGGTGCGGGAACAGCGCCAGGTCGGCGATCGA
>JBHICX010000203.1:0-4895 GCA_046759805.1 Kiloniellales bacterium
AACCAGCCCACGCCCCCACCCGGCCACCCCAAGCGTACCTGCCTGCGCGAAGCCGAGGCTTCGCTTCGGCGAAGGCAGGCGATGCCGTGGGTGGCCGGGTGGGGGCGTGGGCTGGTGCGATTCCACTCAAGTGGAAACTTGCTTTACGAGCGCCGGTCCGCCGCGCCGGCGCCCATCAATCAACGGCTGTCGCCGGCTCATCGCATCGCCAACAGCAAGACCGAGGCATAAATATCACAATGATGCAGATAAGCACGATTCCCCGTCGATTCTGTTTGGTTCGTTGCCGTATGTTGTGCTGTCTTACCGGCGTCGGCGGTCCGGAGTGGTGGATGCCTTTCCGGATAGTGTTTCGGGGTGCGGGGCGCAAGACCTTCCGAAGGACAGGGAACGGAACTGTCAGATTCGCAGAAGCGCGGGTTTGTCGGGCGATGGACATCGGGTCGAATTGGGCGGCGAGTTGGTTGAGGGACCTGGAATGACATTGCGGTCGGATAAGGCAGGGGGATGGCTGGGATTGGCTGGTGCTGCCCTGGCGCTGATGCTGCTGTCGGCCTGCGCCAGCCCACCGGAAGATCCGGAGGCGCGGGCCGCCTTCGAGGAGGAAAATGATCCCATAGAGGACTTCAACCGGTATATTCACGAGCTCAACTTTGCCTTCGACCAGTTGGTCTTCCGCCCCATCGCCGGCATGTACCGCACCGGCGTGCCGGCGCGGGTTCGCGGCGCCATTCGCAACTTCTTCGACAACCTTCGCGCCCCGGTCATCTTCGTCAATGACCTGCTGCAAGGGAAAGGTGAGCGCGCCGGGATTACGTTGGCCAGATTCCTGACCAACAGCACCCTGGGGCTCGCCGGCTTCATAGACACCGCCGACATTGTGTTCGATCTCGAGTTCCACGACGAGGACTTCGGCCAGACGCTCGCCGTCTGGGGCGTGGGCGAAGGCTTCTACCTGGTGCTGCCGCTGTTGGGGCCGTCCAACCCGCGCGACGCGATCGGCCTGGCGGTCGATTCCTTCATCGATCCGTGGAATAGCCTGATGCGCGCGGCTGATGTCGATTACGGTCCGCCGGCCCGGACCATCCTGAACGCGGTTGACCTGCGGGCACGCAATATCGATACCCTGGATGATATCCTGCGCACCTCGATCGACTATTACGCGACCCTGCGCAGCCTATATCGCCAGAGGCGCGCGGACGAGATCAGCGATGGCCTCCCCTCCGCCCTGCAGCCGGCGCCGCTGTTCCGCACCCGCGACGAGGAATCACATCTCATGCCGCCGAGGCCGACCGAATCGAAGGACCTGCGGGTGGAGGCAACGCCCTATGGGACGTCCCCCGTATTCAACGAGTCCGTTGCCCCCGATGTGATCGTCCAGCGACCGCAGATCTCGGAGCTGTACTGATGCTACGGATGGTCGCGAGGTCGGGAGTCCTCTCCCTGGCAGCGGTCGCGGTGGCGGTCATACTGGTTCACAATGCGTCCGCCCGCGCCGACGATATGGCGCAGGACGCGCAGCGCTTCATCGCGGAGCTGGCGGAGCGCGCCAGCACCTTGCTGAGCGACGAGGCGACTACGCCGGCGGAGCGGCGGGATCGCTTCCGCCGGATGTTCAGGGAAAGCTTCGACGTGCCCGAGGTCGCCCGATTCGTGCTCGGCCGTTACTGGCGCAGGGCGAGGCCGGAGGAGCGCGAGGAGTACCTGCAGCTGTTCGAGGAACTGGTGGTCGGCACCTGGGCACCCCGCTTCGCCGACTACGAGAGGGAAAGATTCGACATCGTCGACGGCCGCGCGGAGAGTGATGATCTGGCCCTCGTAAACAGTGTGTTCGCGTTTCCCGACTCCGATCCGATGCGCATCGACTGGTGGGTCGGGCGGACCGCCAACACCTACCGGATCATCGATATCATCGTCGAAGGCGTCAGCATGCGGGTGACGCACCGCTCCGAGTTCTCCTCTGTGATCCGGCGTCACGGCGGGCGCCTCGAGGGGCTGTTGGAGGCGCTGCGCAAGAAGACCGCCCAGCTGAGCCCCAACGGCCAGTAACGCCGGCCTCGGTCGCCGCCGGGGCCGTCCCGACAATCCCGACGGCAGGGATCGGAACGTTGCCGCCGTATTGGTGTGCGCGGTTCCCGTCGCGGGATCACGCATCGGCACCAGGTGCTAGCGGGTGAGGGGCTTGTACTTGATGCGATGCGGCTGGTCCGCCTCGGAACCCAACCGGCGGCGCCGGTCGGCCTCGTAATCGGCGTAGTTGCCTTCGAACCACACCACCTGACTGTCGCCCTCGAAGGCGATGATGTGGGTGGCGATCCGGTCCAGGAACCAGCGGTCGTGGCTGATCACCGCGGCGCAGCCGGCGAACCCCAGCAGCGCCTCCTCCAACGCCCTGAGCGTGTCGACGTCGAGGTCATTGGTGGGCTCGTCGAGCAGCAGTAGATTGACGTTGGATTTCAACACCTTGGCGAGATGCACCCGGTTGCGCTCGCCGCCGGAGAGTTGCCCCACCTGCTTCTGTTGGTCGGCACCGCGGAAGTTGAAGGCGGCGACATAGGCGCGGCTCGGCAGCGAACGCCGGTTGCCCAGCTCCACCACATCCCGGCCATCCGTGATCTCCTCCCAGACGCTCTTGTCCGCCGCCAGGCGGTCGCGCGACTGATCGACATAGCCCATGCGCACGGTGTCGCCGACCCGCAGGGCGCCGCCATCGGGAGTCTCTTGGCCGGCGATCATCCGCATGAGCGTAGTTTTGCCGGCACCGTTCGGGCCGACCACCCCGACGATGCCGCCGGGCGCCAGGCGGAAGCTTAGGTCCTCGATCAACAGCACGTCGCCATAGCCCTTGCGCAGGTGCTCCGCCTCGATCACCAGGTCGCCCAACCGTTCGGGCACCGGGATCATGATCTGCGCCGAGTCCGGCGGCCGCTCCCGGGCCTCGCGTAACAGCTCTTCATAGGCGCTGATCCGCGCCTTCGGCTTGACCTGGCGCGCCCGGGGTGACTGGCGGATCCACTCGAGCTCCCGGGCCAGCACCTTGCGGCGCGCCGACTCCTCTTTCTCCTCCCGGGCCAGCCGCGTCCCTTTCTGCTCGAGCCAGGACGAGTAATTGCCCTCGTAGGGAATGCCGCGCCCGCGGTCGAGTTCGAGGATCCAGCCGGCGACGTTGTCGAGAAAATAGCGGTCGTGGGTCACCGCCACCACGGTGCCCTTGTAGTCGTGTAGGAACCGCTCGAGCCAGGCCACCGACTCGGCGTCGAGATGGTTGGTGGGCTCGTCCAAGAGCAACAGGTCGGGCGCGCTCAACAGCAGCCGGCACAGCGCCACCCGGCGGCGCTCGCCGCCGGAAAGCGTGGCCACCGCGGCGTCGCCCGGCGGGCAGCGCAGCGCGTCCATCGCGATCTCCACCTTGCGCTCGAGCTCCCAGGCGTCGGCGGCGTCGATCTGTTCCTGCAGCCGGCCCTGTTCGGCGATCAGGGCCGCCGTCTCGTCCTCGCTCATGGGCTCGGCGAATCGTTGGCTCACCTCGTTGAACCGGTCAATGAGCGCCTTGGTCTCGGCCACCCCGTCCAGCACGTTCTCCTGCACGCTCTTGGCTGGATCGAGCTGCGGCTCCTGCGGCAGGAAACCGACCCGCACGCCGTCGGCCGCCCAGGCCTCGCCGGCGATGTCGGAATCGAGGCCGGCCATGATGCGCAACAGGGTGGTCTTGCCGGTGCCATTGAGGCCCAGGACACCGATCTTGGCGCCGGGCAGGAACGACAGCCAGATGTCCTTCACCACCGGCCTGGCGGCGCCGGCAAAGGTCTTGCTCAGGCCCTTCATCACGTAGATGTATTGATAGGAAGTCATGCTGTCGGGTTTCGGGACGCGTGCCGGCGGACCGCGATCATAGCGGAGGCCGGTCGAGAGGAAACCCTATCGCCCGCAGGCCGCTGCCGAAGCCCCTATAGTGCCGTGCCGGCGCCAACCGCCGGCGCAACAGCCGCGAGGAGCCGGAGGATGACAGAGACCCGACCCCACAGCGAATCCGCCCCGGCCACCATCGATCTTTCCGATCAGGTTGCCATGATTACCGGCGGGGCCGGCGGCCTTGGCCGACCGATCGCCCGCGGCCTTGCCGCCGCCGGGGCCACCGTGGTGATCGCCGATATCGCGCTGGACGACACCGACCGGCTGGTGGCAGAGATAGAGGCCCAGGGCCGGCGGGCGCTGGTGCTACCGATCAATGTCACCGACGCCGGCTCGGTCCAGGCGAACACCGACCGGGTGATGGCCGAGTTCGGCCGCATCGATATTCTGGTCAACAGCCACGGCGTCACCCGGCGTATGCCGGCCGCCGACTTTCTCGAGGCCGAGTGGGACCGGATCATCGCGGTCAATCTGAAAGGGGTGTTCCTCTGCTGCCAGATCGTCGGTCGGGTGATGATCCGGCAGGGCGCCGGCGCCATCATCAACCTGGCCTCGATCGGCGGGCTGGTCGCCCTGCCGATGAGCCTCGCCTATTGCGCCAGCAAGGGCGGCGTGGTTCAGCTGACCCGGACGCTGGGCGTCGAATGGGCGCCCTTGGGCGTGCGCGTCAATGCAATCGCCCCCTCGACGTTCAACACGCCGCTGGTTCGGCAAGTGCTGGAGACCGAGCCGGAGTACATGGAGCGGGTGGTGGCAAAGGTTCCGGTGGGCCGGATCGCCGAGCCGGACGAGATCGTCGGCACGGTCCTGTTCCTGGCGTCGCCCGCCTCGGGAATGGTCACCGGGACCATCCTCCCGGTCGACGGCGGCTACACCGCGCAATAGCCGCCGCCAGGGGGCGTCAAAACAGGTCGCGGACGGCGTCGGCTATGCGCTCCTGGGAGGGGATCGCGGCGCGCTCCAGCTCGTCGTTGTAGGGCATC
>JBHICX010000204.1:0-4875 GCA_046759805.1 Kiloniellales bacterium
GCGATATAGGTGTCGTCCCCGGCGCTCTCGTCGACCTCGTGGAACGCATAGACTTCGCCGGCGCGAAACGGCGTATGGCGCTCGATCTCGAATTCGAGCAGCCCGGCGAGCTCCGGCAGCGCGGCCCGCGGCAAGGTGATGCTGCGGCGCAAGGCCCTGGAGTCGTCCAGCGCCAGGACCACGCGATACTGCCCGGGCTCGATCCGGCTCAGCTCCGCCTCGAAGGGGCCGTGCGGGTCGGTCCACTCGGCCTCCTCGAAGATCATGCCGGCGAACGACTCGGCGCCGCCGCCAGCGGCGGATTCGAGGCTCAGCCGGCCATCGGAGAGCTCGAGGTGCAACAGCTCGCGCTCCAGCCCTGCCGCCCGGCGCAGCGCACCCGGCATCATCACGATCAGTTCGCCGAACCACCAGTCGAAGAAGGCACGCACTGGGCGCGTGAGCCAGGCGCCGCTGCTAATAGCATCGGCCATTATGGCCGACTCCTGGCCTCCCGCTCCCCCACCCGGCCACCCTGAGCCGACGATCCCGTGGGTGGCCGGGTGGGGGAGCGGGACGGGTCAAGATCAAGGACCGCTAGTAAAAGGCCACGAGGAATCATGGTGATCAACGGCCTCGGCCTCCCGTCCGGCGTTCGCACCACAAGCTATCACCGACGCCGAAACCGAGCAATTTAACGCCAGCGTCCCGGCTGACGGTCACTCGACCTCGCCGCCGGCCCCGGCCTCGAGCGGCGCCGTCGGCACGCGCTGCCAGCGGCGGATGGCGTAAGGGTGCTTCCGGTCGCCGGTGAGCCAGACCACGGCCTCCCAGCGCACCCGGGCGCCATTGGGCGTCTCGGCCATGGCGCTGATGGCGTACACCTGGCCCGCCGACCCCTCCACGTAGCGGCCGCCGCCGGCTAGGCTGGGCGGTTCGCCCGCCGCCTCGTCCTGCCGGGCGGCCCGCCGCGCCCTCAGGAACGCCTCGACCTCGATCGGGTCGACATTGGGGATCGCGGCCAGCACGGTCGGCGACGCCGCCAACGGTTCGACCCCGGCATCGAGGCAGTTCACCGTGATGTCCGGCGCCAGACGGCGGTAGAGCGCCGGGCCGATCCCCAGCACCTGCTGCAGCTCCTCGATCGACTCGAACAGCCCGTCGCGGGCGCCGTAGGCCAGGCCCGCGTCCTTGTACTCCCGATCCTCGGCGCCGCGCGCGCGCACCCGGTGGTCGGGATCACGCCAGTCCAGGATGGCCTGCGCGATTGAGGTCGCTCGCCTGTCCTCCACGCCGTTGGCCAGTATGAGGCCGAGGATCAGCCCGCCCCGGCCGGTGTTGAGGTCGATCTTGCCGCATTCATCGCGAATCACGTAGCGCACCTGGCGGCCGCCGATGCCGACCGAAGCGACGGTGGAGCCGTCGGGCGGAAGGGTCAACAAGTCTCGCTGGTCCTGGAACAGCCGGACTATGGCGTGATAGATGCCGGCCTGGGCCAGCTGCCGGGCGCGGGCTTCCTCCACCAGGTTGCGCGCCAGATGGGTCTCGGTGCGGGCGGTCGCGGCGACGGCGGCGGCGAGCCCGGCCATGAGGGCCAGCAGCCAGAGCACGATCACCAGCGCGACGCCGCGGCTATCGGTCTTGGGCGTCATCAGCGCGGCTGTGGATCGATCATGAGGGCCACCACCAGCCCGGGCCAACGCCCGCCGGCACCGGAACCCTCCAGGCGAACCAGGCGGGGCAGGGCATCACGGTCAACCCAGCGGTGGTGCCACTTGGGCGGCCGCCGGGCCCGATCTGGACCGAAATAGGAGAATCTGAGCCCGGTGACGCCGTCGGCCAGGACCACCGAGTCGGTGGGGCGGTGGAAATCGAACCCCTGCCGCTCGCCCGCGGTAATGCGGCGGGTCATTACCAGCCGCCCGTCCTCGAGCGCCAGGCGGACCTGATACAGGCCGGCGGCGCCCGGCCAGGCCGGCATCACGGCGAGGAAGTCGACGGCGTCACGCGCCCCCTCGAACGCCGCCACGTAACGGCGATCGCGCAGCCAACGCACCGGCCGCGCCGCGCCCAAATGGCGGCGGATCAGGGCCTGGGTCAAGCGCAACCGGTTGTCCCGTTCGGCGTCCGCCTCGACCGCCTCGGCGCCGAGCAGGCCGGTCCGAAGCGCACCGGTCGCCAGCGCGGCGATGGCAGCCAGCACGGTCATCGCCACCACCAGCTCGATCAGCGTCAGCCCGGCCTCAAGGCGCCTAGCCATCGCCGTCCCGCGTCGCCAGGCGCAGGGTGTCCAGGGTGACCGCCTCCGCCCCCCAGGAGACCGTCACCGTCACCTCGTAGGCATCGACCGGAAGGCGGCGTTCGGCCTCCGGCTCCGCGGCCGCGCCCGGCAACAAGCGCCGCACCTCGGCCCGCCAGCGATAGCCGCCGTCGAGCACACCGCCCATGCGGCCGGGACGCAGCCGGTCGCTGACCCCGATCTCGGCCAGCTTCGACTGCGCCGCCAACAGCGCGTGGGTGTAGCGCCCGGCCCGCTCGCTGCCGCCGAGGCCGCTCCCCAGCAGCTGGAACGCCGCGGCCAGCACCAGCGCCAGCACCGCGAACGCCACCAGCACCTCAAGCAGGGTGAAGCCGGCCCGGCTATCGGCGGATTTGCGTGACACGGCCGGTCAGCCAATGGACGTGGATGCGCCGAACCCCGGCCTCGCCCTTGAGGGTCAGGTGTCCGCCGGTGGACCCGCCGTCCGAGAAGAACCGGATGGCCGGCCGCTCGGCGCCGCCGACGCCGCCGGGCGGCGTTTGGAGGCTGAGGGACAGTCGCCGGTTGACCAGGCCCCGCCGGTCGCCATAGCGCCAGGCGCCGGCGGCCGCATCGACCGTGAATGCGACCTCGCGGCCGCCGACGATGGCGTTGGATCGGGCCTCCCGCAGCGCCGAAACCAGCTGCCGCGCCTCACGATCGAGGCGCGGTCCCGCCAGGACGCCGGACAGGGAGGGCAAGGCCAAGGCATAAACCAGGCCGAGCACCGCCAGGACCACCAGGAGCTCCAGCAAGGTGAACCCGTTCAGGCGACGGGACGGATCATACCGATGAGCGCATGTGGTGACACATGCGCTCATCGGCAAGCGCGACCGCGCGTCGCCGCTTATGCGGCGGAAGCCCAGCGGCGTTTGAGCGGAAGAGGCGAGTCGATTCATCGGCTCGCCGGTATCAGACCACCAGCGCATTGACACCGAACAGCGCCGCGAACAACGAGACCACCACGAGCGCGACCAGGCCACCGATGAACAGGATCAGCAACGGCTCGACCAGCGCCACCAGGCGCTTCAGGCTCACCTCTACCTCCTGGGCGTAGCCGTCCGCGAGCTTCAGCAGCATGGCCTCGAGCTGGCCGCTTTCCTCGCCGACTTGGATCAGTTGCACGGCGAGCGGCGGCATCACGCCGCTTGCCTGGAGGACGCCGGCCAGTCGCTCGCCCTGTTTCACGCGCTCGACCGCCGAGGCCACGGCGCCCGCGATCACCTGGTTGTTGGCCACCGCGCCCGAGAGCTCGAGCGCAGCCGGCAGCGGCACGCCGTTGGCGAGCAGCGTGGCCAGCGAGCGGGCAAAGCGCTCGACCTCGATGCGGGCGACCAGCGAGCTCGTGACCGGCAGGCGCAGCAACCAAGCATCCCGGCGCGCCCGCGCCGCCGGCGAACGCCAGCGCAGCCTGAGCATGAGCCAGACGGCCAGACCCACCAGCGCCAGGATCCAGCCATAGCCGCGCAGGAACTGGGACAGGGCGACCACCAGCCGGGTGATCCACGGGATCTCCGCGGCGGTTTCTCGAAACAACAGCTCGAACTGGGGCACCACCAAAGTCATCAGGATAAGCACCGAGATGCCGGCCGCGGTCACCAGGATCGTGGGATAGATGAGGGCCGAGCGGATCGACGCGACCAGCCGCTCGGTCCGCTCCAGATAGCTGGCGAGCGCCTCCAGGGTCACCTCGAGCGAGCCGCCGGCCTCGCCGGCCCGCACCATGGCCCGGTAGAACGGCCCGAACACCTCGCCATGCTCGGCCATCGCCTCGGACAGCGCGGCGCCGCCATGCACCCGCTCGCGCAGCTCACCGGCCACGCCGGCTAGGCCCGGGTTGGCGCTGGTCTCGGCGATCACCCAAAGTGCCCGGTCGGCGGTCAGGCCGGCGTCCAACAGCGTGTGCATCTCGCGACTGAACACGGCCACCGCGCCGGGGCCGATGCGGCGCCGCCAACGCGGCCGGCGTCGCGGCGGAGGCGTCGCGGTCGTCTCCGCGCCAACAGCGTCCGGCTGGTCCAGTGGCACGGCGCGGATCGGCAGGTGATCATTGGCGCGCAGGCGGGAGACCACCGCGTCTTGGTCCGGCGCGTCCATCACGCCTTCGGTAATCTCGCCGCTCGGCGCCAGCGCCCGATAGCGGAACTGGGCCACGGCTCAGCTCTCCTGCGTCACCCGCAAGACCTCCTCGACTGTGGTCACACCCGCGAGCACCTGGCGCAGGCCATCCTCGCGCATGCGCTCCATGCCCTCGGCGCGGGCCGCCTTCTCGATGTCGTTGGCGTCGGCGCGGTCCAGCACCAGGGCGCGGATCGGCTCCGACACCAACAACAGCTCGCTGACGCTGGTTCTCCCGGCGTAGCCGGTGGCCCCGCATTCGGCGCAACCCTGGGCGTGGTACAGGGTCGGGACCGTCCCGGCGGTCAGGCGGTCGAGCCCCAGCGCCCGCACCATCTCCGGCGATTCCTCATAGGCCTGCCGGCAGCCGGCGCACAGCGTCCTGAGCAGCCGCTGGGCGAGGATGCCGCGCACGGTGGAGGTGATGAGATACGGCTCCACCCCCATGTCGGCGAGCCGGGTGACGGCGCTGGCGGCAC
>JBHICX010000205.1:0-4863 GCA_046759805.1 Kiloniellales bacterium
GTGTCTCTGATGTGGTTCCGTCCACCGACAGGGAGGCCCGCTGGAAGGTCATGTTCGACGAATACGCCGAGGTCAGCATCCCGAATCTTTGGGGGGGCTGGCGCAACCCGGTGAAGTACACGACTCTCGAAGCACTTGGGATCGACATCGAGACCCTCGATTTCAAGCCGATGCCGGAGCCGCCGCCGGACCAGGCCGCGCCGGTCCCGTTGAACGGTGCCCAGCCCATGACCATCGAAAGGGCCAAGCAGGAGCTGGCGGCAACCTTCGGCGTCAAGCCGGACGCAATCGAGATCACCATCCGCGGATGAAGCGACCCTCTGTCCTTCCGTGGACCTCGCCCAGCGACGCGCCGGCCCGACCCCCGTCGAGCCGGCCGTCGGCTGAGGAGTAGCCGAATGCTGCGACACGGCGACGCCGCCAAGCTCGCCTGGAGTCGCACGCTGGCCTTCTTCCGGGAGCACCTGGGGAAGTAGCGATCAGCACTCAGCGATCAGCACTCAGCCATAGCCATAAGCTGAAAGCTGACCGCTGAATGCTGAAAGCTGACCGCTGAAAGCTGACCGCTGAAAGCTGACCGCTGAAAGCTGACTGCTGAAAGCTGACTGCTGACAGCTTGTCTCTTTATACGCGGAGCTGCCGCGGCGCCCGGCGCGGTCGCGAGATGGGCCTTGGCGCCGCCTGCTCGTCGAACAGCTCGACCAGCTTGTCCATCATGGCGCCGCCGAGCTGGTCGGCGTCCACGATGGTGACCGCCCGGCGGTAATAGCGGGTCACGTCGTGGCCGATGCCGATGGCGATGACCTCCACCGGAGAGCCGGTCTCGATGGCCTCGATGGCCTCGCGCAGGTGGCGTTCCAGATAGTTGCCCGGGTTCACCGACAGGGTGGAGTCGTCGACCGGCGCGCCGTCTGAGATCACCATCAGGATGCGGCGCTCCTCCAGCCGCCCGACCAATCGGCCATGCGCCCACAACAGCGCCTCGCCGTCGATGTTCTCCTTCAGGATGCCCTCGCGCAGCATCAGCCCCAGGCTCTTGCGGGCGCGCCGCCAGGGCGCGTCGCCGGCCTTGTAGACGATGTGCCGCAGGTCGTTGAGCCGCCCCGGAGCGGGCGGCTTGCCGGCGGCGATCCAGCGCTCGCGCGAGTTGCCGCCCTTCCACATGCGGGTGGTGAAGCCGAGGATCTCGACCTTGACCCCGCAGCGCTCGAGGGTGCGGGCCAGGATGTCGGCGCAAATGGCGGCGATGGTGATGGGCCGGCCGCGCATGGACCCGGAGTTGTCGATCAAGAGCGTGACCACCGTGTCGCGGAACTCGGTCTCCTTCTCGCGCTTGAAGCTCAATGGGGTGAGCGGGTCGACGACCACCCGTGACAGCCGGGCGGAATCCAAGAGCCCCTCGTCCAGGTTGAACTCCCAGGCCCGGGTCTGCTTGGCCAACAGCCGTCGCTGCAGGCGATTGGCCAGCCGCCCGACCACCGGCGCCAGATGCGCCACCTGCTGGTCCAGGAGTTGCCGCAACCGCGTCAGCTCCGCCGGGTCGCACAGATCCGCCGCCGACACCACCTCGTCGAACTCGGTGGTGTAGGCGGTATACGCGGGTCGTTCGTCGTTGCGGCGGTGGCGGTCGCCGCGCCGCTGACGCGACGGCTTGCCGGGTTCGCCGTCGCCGGGCTCCGACAGGCTGTCGTCGTCGCTCGCCTCCACCGGCAGCTCGGCGCCGTCCTCGCTCTCGTCGGCCGAGGGGTCGCCGTCCATCAAGGTGAAGGCCCCCGGCGAGGTCTCCTCGCCGCCCTGCACCTGGGCGTCGGCGTCGCTGTCCTGGTCCTGGCCCGCGGCGTCATCGTCGTCGGCGTCGCCGGCGGGGTGCCTGGTGTCGCTGGCCTCCAGGTCCAGATCGGCAATGAGCCGGCGCACCGCGGCGGCGTATCGGTCTTGGTCATCGATCGCCGCCCTCAGGTCGGCCAGCGCCCGCGCGCATCTCTTCTCCAGCCACGGGCGCCACTGCTCGACCACGTTGCGCGCCGCCGGCGGCGGCGGCGCGCCGCTCAGGCGTTGGCGCGCCATGAGCCGCACCGCCTCGGCCAGCGTCGCCGCGTCGCGTTCGGTCATGCGATGGAACCCGCGCCGGCGATACCGGTCCTCCAGCGCCGCCGCCAGGTTGTCGGCCAGGCCGACCATGCGGCGCGCGCCCAGCGCCTCCACCCGCGCCTGCTCGACCGCGTCGAACACCTCCTTCGCGGTGTCGCCGATCGGCATGCGTTGGGCGTGCAAGCGCTCGTCGGTGTAGCGCAGCCTGAGCGCCAGCGCGTCCGCCTCGCCGCGTACCGGGGCCACCTCGCCCGCCGCCAGGTCACGGGACGGCAGCGGCAGTCGCGCCTGGTTGTGATGCAGTCCGGCAACCTGGGAGGCGTAGCTGACCTCGACGTCGCCGCGCCCGGAAATCGCGCGCAGCGTCGCCGCGATGGCGCGCTTGAAGACCTCGACCGGGGTTTCCTCGTCGATCACGGCGACGGGCTCACGAAACCGTCATCTTCACCCCGGTTTCCGGGAGCTCGGTTCCGAAGCAGCGTTGGTAGTACTCGGCCACGGTCGGGTGTTCCAGCTCGTCGCAGCGGTTCAGGAAGGTGACCCGGAAGGCCAGGCCGAGATCGTCGAAGATGGCCGTGTTCTCCGCCCAGGTGATCACCGTGCGCGGCGACATGACAGTGGAGATGTCCCCGTTCATGAAGCCGGCGCGCGTCAAGTCGGCCACCTCGACCATGGCGGCAACGGTCTTGCGGCCGTCCTCGGTGTTGTACTCCGGCACCTTGGCCAGCACGATGTCGCACTCCATGTCGTGGGCCAGGTAGTTGAGCGTGGTGATGATGTTCCAGCGGTCGATCTGCCCCTGGTTGATCTGCTGGGTGCCGTGATAGAGCCCCGTGGTGTCGCCGAGGCCGATGGTGTTGGTGGTGGCGAACAGCCGGAACGCCGGGTGCGGCTGGATCACCCGGTTCTGGTCCAATAGCGTCAACCGGCTGTTGGACTCCAGCACCCGTTGGATCACGAACATGACGTCCGGCCGGCCGGCGTCGTACTCGTCGAACACCAGCGCTACCGGCGACTGAAACGCCCAGGGCAGCAAGCCTTCCCGGAACTCGGTCACCTGCTTGCCGTCGCGCACCACGATGGCGTCCTTGCCAATGAGGTCGATGCGGCTGATGTGGCTGTCCAGGTTGATGCGCACGCAGGGCCAGTTCAGCCGCGCCGCCACCTGCTCGATATGGGTCGACTTGCCGGTGCCGTGGTAGCCCTGGATGATGACCCGGCGGTTGTGGGCGAAGCCGGCCAAAATCGCCAGCGTGGTATCCCGGTCGAAGCAGTAGGCCTCCTCGAGATCGGGCACGAACTGGTTGGCCTGGCTGAACGCCGGCACCTGCATGTCGGTGTCGAAGCCGAACCGCTGGCGTACGGACACCGTGATGTCCGGCAGCTCGGCGCCGGCGGGCTCAGTGTCGACAGCGTCGGACATCGCTGACCTCATTCGCATCCGGATGCCGTGAAGGTCACGGACAATACACGCTTCTCAGGCTGGTGTAAGCCTGGATGACCAGCTTCAGCCGTTCCTCGGCGGCGCGATCGCCGCCATTGGCATCGGGGTGGTGGCGTTTGACCAGGTCCTTGTACCGCTTCTTGATCTTATCGAAGCTCACCGGGGGTTTGAGGTCGAGCACCGCCAGTGCCTGCATCTCGCCCGGCGCCGCCGGCCGCGGCCCGTGGCCGTTCCCTCCCGCCTCGGCGCGCTCCACCCGGTCATCGTTCTCGAACAGGCCGTACTCGTCGCTGAGCCCGGCGCGGGCGAAATTCGGGCCGCAGCCGATGCGCCAGCTCGGCCGCCGCCAGATGGTGTCGTGCCGGATATGGGCCTCGATCTCGGCCGCGCTCATGCCGTGATAATAGTCCCAGGCGGCATTGTACTGGCGCACGTGGTCGAGGCAGAACCAATAGTATTCGCTGACCCTGTCGCGCGACCGCGGCGCCCGGTACGCGCCCGCCTCGGCGCAGCCCGGAATCTGGCACCGCCGCTCGGGCGGCACCGGGCCGATGGTTTGCACGGCATCGCGCCGCATGGGACGTTGGAGTGGCATAGTCTTGAGTATGGCGACGCAATCCGCTTCAGGCAAGGACCGGGCGCCCACTTGACCGATAGCGCCCGGCGAACGATATCAGCGCCGGGCCTAACCATCGCTTAACGGGATATGCCGGTCGCCGACGCCATTCGCGAAAAGCTCATTGCCGGCTTGAATCCGGTGCGCCTGGAAATCGTCGACGAGTCCGACAAACACGCCGGCCATGCCGGCTGGCGGCCCGGCGGGGAGACCCATTTTCGCGTCGAGATCGTCGCCCAAGCCTTCGACGGCAAGACCCGGCTCGACCGCCAGCGCATGGTCTACGGCCTGTTGGCCGAAGAGCTCAAGGACCGGGTGCACGCGCTGGCGTTGCGCACGCTCACCCCGGCCGAGGACGCCGGGCGCTGAGCCGACTCGCGGCGCCGTCACTTCCCGGTATAGAACTGCGGCCAGTGCTCTTTCACCACCTCGCTGTCGGTGGCCAGCGCGTGGCAGGTGTTGAGGTGGCCCGGGGCCTTGCGGCTTGGCCGCTCGGGGCGTTTGCGCTGGCGCGCCGACACCGTGGTCTGAAGGGCCGTGGTGGCAAGCGGCACTAGGAGCTCGACCAGGTGGGTGCATCCCTTCACCCCACCCAGCAGCTCCCGCGCCCGCCGGTGGAAGCCGGATTTGATGCGCTCGCCCTTGAGCACGGCGAATTCGGGCGTGATGTCGCCGCAGATCCGGAAGGGTCCCGCCTCGGTCGCCGCTTCCA
>JBHICX010000206.1:0-4843 GCA_046759805.1 Kiloniellales bacterium
ACGATGTTGTCGTTCTTGAGGCAGTTGGCGGAGCGCACCGAGAGCTCCAGCTCGTCCACCTTGCGCAACAGGTTCCTGTTGAAGGGCAATTCCTGGCCCTTTTCCTCCTCGCGGCCGAGCCGCGGCTCCTCGAAGTTGATGAACAGCTGCAACTGGTCCTGCAGGATGCGGGCGGCGAGCGCCACCGAGTCCTCCGGGGAGACGGCGCCGTTGGTCTCGACGCGCAGGATCAGCTTGTCGTAGTCGGTGACCTGCCCGACGCGGGTGTTTTCCACGGCATACGACACCTTGCGCACCGGGGAGAACACCGCGTCCATCGGGATCAGTCCAATGGGCGCGTCCTCCGGTCGGTTCTGGGTGGACGGCACGTAGCCCTTGCCGGACTCGACCGTCATTTCCATGCTGATCTTGGCCCCCTGGTCCAGGGTGCAGATCACCATGTCCGGGTCCATGAGCTCGATGTCATGGCCGGTCTCGATCATGCCCGCGGTGATCTCGCCGGGCCCGGTGGCCGCCAGCCGCATCCGCTTCGGCCCTTCCCCGTGCATCCTGAGACCCATGGACTTGATGTTGAGGACCATGTCGGTGACGTCCTCCTGCACCCCCGGGATCGACGAAAACTCGTGCAACACGCCGTCGATCTGCACCGACGTGACCGCCGCCCCCTGCAACGAGCTCAAAAGCACGCGCCGCAGCGCGTTGCCCAGCGTGAGACCGAACCCCCGCTCCAGGGGCTCGGCCACCACGGTGGCCACCCGCGCGGGCTCGTCGCCCGGCTCGACGTTGAGCTTGCCGGGCTTGATCAGTTCCTGCCAGTTCCTCTGAATCACGAAGCGACTCTCTCCTCTTGCTCAGGAAAACGCCGCGCGGTGCGGCGCTCCGTCCGGTTTCGATGGGCCATTCGGCCGGTGTGCCCGCCGATCCAAGGCCCGAGCGGCGGTGCTGTCCTCAGACCCGTCGCCGCTTCGGCGGCCGACAGCCGTTATGCGGAATCGGCGTGACGTCGCGGATCGCGGTGATGGTGAAACCGACCGCCTGCAACGCGCGTAACGCCGACTCGCGGCCCGAGCCCGGGCCCTTGACCTGTACCTCAAGGGTGTTCATGCCGTGTTCCATGGCCTTGCGCCCGGCGTCCTCGGCCGCCATCTGGGCGGCGTAGGGCGTCGACTTGCGCGACCCCTTGAAGCCCTGACCCCCGGCCGTCGCCCAAGAGATGGCGTTGCCCTGGACGTCGGTGATGGTGATCATGGTGTTGTTGAAGGTGGCGCTGACATGGGCGACGCCGGAAGAGATGTTCTTCCGTTCCCGGCGCCGCACGCGCGACGAAGCTGGTTTCGCCATGTTCGGTCGTCTTCCTCAAGCTCGCGACTAGCCGGCCGCGCGGCCGGCAGTGCCTACGCCTTGCGCTTCCCGGCGATCGGCCGCGCCTTGCCCTTGCGGGTCCGGGCATTGGTATGGGTGCGTTGACCCCTCACCGGAAGTCCCTTGCGGTGACGGATGCCCCGGTAGCAGCCAAGATCGGTCAGCCGCTTGATGTTCATCGCCACCTCGCGGCGCAGATCGCCCTCGACCATCAGGTCGCGGTCGACCATCTCGCGGACCCGCAGCACCTCGTCATCGGTCATCTGGTTCACCCGCCGTTCCGACGGAATCCCCACGGTCTCGCAAATGTTCTTGGCCTTGGTCCGGCCGATCCCGAAAATGTATGTCAGCGCGATTTCCACGCGCTTGCCGGTTGGGATGTTGACGCCCGCAATACGCGCCACGCCTGCGCTCCTATAATTACCTCAGGCAGCACCAAACGCGCCGCGGCCAGAGAGCCGGCCGCGCCGCACGATCAGGCGCCGTAGTATAGGGTGGCGCCGACGCAAGTCAACTCGTCCCCTTCGCCTCGACCCGGGCCCCGGCATTGGCCGCCGGCGCCGCCCCCGGCTCAGTGGCCGGCCTGGCGCTCGGTCTCCTCGAAAGCCTTGATCTTATCGGGGCTCGCCTCGAGCTGGTGCTTGTCCCGCCACTCTGCATAGGGCATGCCGTAGATCAACTCCCGCGCCCCTTCGTAGCTCATCTCCAGGCCGCGCTCCTCGGCCGCCGCCCGATACCATTTTGCCAGGCAGTTACGGCAGAAGCCGGACAGGTTCATCAGGTCGATGTTCTGCACGTCGGTGCGCTGGCGCAGATGCTGCACCAGGCGGCGAAACGCCGCCGCCTCCAACTCGATGCGCGTCTTGTCATCCATCACGTCCTCCCGCAGATCGGCCGCCGGCACGGCAGGTATGTAGGGCGGCGGCGGCGAAATTTAAGCCCGCCTCGCACTCACAGCCCGGTGGTGAACTCCTCGATCAGCCAGTCGACCACCGCGCGCAACGCCGCCTCGTGGCGCTCGGGGTTGTCGCCCGAGGCCTCCTCGAAGATCTGGATCTGCCGGTGGGCGCTGGTGCCGCGCCCCAGGATGTCGCGCGCGTGCTCGATTTCGGCGAGGCAGTCCAGCCGCTCGGCGTCCTCGTGCACCAGCTCCAGAATCTCCTCCAGGAGGTCCGGGTACGGCACCACCTTGCCGATGCCGAAATCCACCAGCCCTTCGTCGTACCCATAGCGCTGCGCCCGCCAGCGGTTCTCGTTGATCAACAGGTTGGAGTACATGCGCCAGCGCTGGTTGGAGCGCCTGAGCCGGTACAACATCGACAACAGGCAGATGTACAACGCCGCGATGCAGATGCTGTCGTCGACCCGCGAGCAAATGTCGGCGACGCGCATCTCCAGTGTCGGGAAGCGGGCGCTCGGGCGCACGTCCCACCACAGCTTGGTCGCGTCCTCCAAGAGGCCGGCTTTGGTCAGCACGTCGATGTGGCGGGCGTACTCCCCCCAGCTTTCGAACTTCTCGGGCAGCCCGGTGCGCGGCAGCTCGTCGAATACGCTGACCCGATACGACATGAGGCCGGTATTGCGTCCCTGCCAGAACGGCGAGGAGGTGCTGAGCACCAAAAGATGCGGCAGGAAGTAGCTGACCTGGTTCATCAGGTCGATGCGCAGCTCGTCGTCGTCGATGCCGACATGCACGTGCAGGCCGCAGATCAACATGCGCCGCGCCGTCGTCTGCATGTCGCGGGCCAGAATGTTGTAGCGCTCCTTGTCGGTGTGCCGCTGCCGGGCCCAGTCGGCGAACGGGTGGGTCGAGGCGGCGATCGGCGCCAGCCGGTGCTTGACCGCCACCTCGGCCACCGTGGCGCGCAGCTGGGCCAGTTCGTCCCGCGCCTGTTTCACGTTTTGGCAGACCGAGGTGCCGGTCTCGATCTGGGAGCGCAGGAACTCCGGTCTGGCATGTCCTTCGAGCAGCCTCTGGCACTCGGCCATGACCGAGGCCGGCGGGTCGTTGGCGAGGTCCCGGCTGGCGGGATCGACCAACAGGTACTCTTCCTCCACGCCGATCGTAAACGGCGGCTCCGGGATCGCCATTCAGCCTGTCTCCGCCTTATCGACGCTCAGCACCTCGGCCAGGGCCCTGGCCAGCACACTGGCCCAGTGTTCGGCACCGGCCGGAGTTTCGATCAGGTCCTGGCGGATTTCAACGACCGTGTCGGCCAGGCCGGTGGCGACCGCGTGGGCCTCGACCGAGTAGCCGTTGCCGCCGAGGCCGGAATAGGGCTGGTTCTCGCCGATGCAGAGCGCCGGGTCGGCCTTGAGCGCGGCGATCAGCGGGTCGGAAAGGCGCCGGTCCCGGTCCCACGACACGCCGATATGCCAGGGCCGCTCGATGTCCCGCAGCACCGGAGTGTAGCTGTGAATCGAGACGAACGCCGGGTCGACGCCGCGCGCCCGCGCCTCGGCGATGGCGTCGTCGACCGCCCGGTGATAGGGCCGGAATATCTGATCCAGGCGGGCCTCCACCTCGACCCGGCCGAGCCCGCGGTTGCCGGGAACCGCCACCCCGTGGCTCAGATCGCTGATCGAATCGGGGGTGCCGGGCCGGCGGTTCAGATCGATCACCAACCGCGAGTAGACGCCCAGCACCGCGGGCGCGTCGAGCGCCCGGGCCAGACGCCGGGTCACCTCGCCGGCGCCGACATCCCAGGCCACGTGTTGGCGCAGCACCGCGTCGGCCAGCCCGAGCCGCTCCAGGACCTTCGGCACCGCGCGACCGGCATGGTCGCAGATCAACAGCGCCGCGGCCCGGCCGCGCGGATTGACGCGCTCGAACGGCGGTGGATCGGCGGGGCCGATGAGGGACGCTGCCGAATCATCCACCCTGGCGGCCCGGTGGCTCATATTATCCATGGGCATATTCGCGAAATTGAGCGCCCGGTCCTTTAACCCGTCGATCGGCGCCGTGCAAGCCGCGAGCGGAGGGGATTTGGCGGTGGCTTGCGGCTAGGTCATGGACTCAAAAAAGAGCGCTGCCAGTTGCGATGTCCGCTTATGGCTGCATTCTTGTTATCCAAGGTGACGGGTCCATACCTCCGGGTGTAGCCATAACCGGTCGCTTGATGGGCGACAGGAACCGGAAATCTTTGCGGTGGGGCGGGGCTGCTGCGATACTGGGGTGCCGCCGGCCGCGCCGTGGTCACATTCATCTATCGCTAATTTTTTCGTGTCATTATCGGTGATACGAGACGTGAGGTGGTGCCATGCTACGTCGTTTCGTAATCGGTGTGGCGTCGGTCTACGTGATCGGAGTCCTGTTGACCGGCTTTACGTTCGTCCTGCAAAGAAACTATTCGGACGGGGGCTCGGTGAGCATGGTTTCCGCGTCCGTCAGCCACGGGATCCTCTGGCCGGTTCACGCGATCAAGGTGCTCGGGCGCGTGATCCGCTAGCCGGAGCGGCGGTCGGCAGCGGGCGCGGCTAG
>JBHICX010000207.1:0-4824 GCA_046759805.1 Kiloniellales bacterium
CGCGGTAAATGGCGACGGCGTCCAGCCAGCGTCGCGTCATGCCACGGGCCTTCTCTTGGGCCTTTTCCGGCCGCCGGCCGGCCTCACTACAGCTTCGCCTCGACCAGCGCCGCCAACGAGGTTGCCGGCCGGGCGCCGACATGGCCGATCACCTCGGCCGCGGCGATGCTGCCGATGCGCCCACAGCTGTACAAATCGTAGCCCTGCGTCAGCCCAAAGAGGAAGCCGGCGGCGTACTGGTCGCCGGCACCGGTGGTATCCACCACGCGCTCGACCGGCTCGGCGTCCACGATGTGCACGTCGTTGCCTTGCAGGACCACCGAGCCCTTCTCCGAGCGGGTCAGCACGGCGATCTCGCACTGGCCGCGCACGGCGTGCAAGGCGGCGTCGAAGTCCGCGGCCTGGTACAGGGCCATGAGCTCGTGCTGGTTGGCGAACAGGATGTCGACGTGGTGGGCCACCAGCTCCTCGAAGGAGTCGCGGTGGCGGTCGACGCAGAACGGGTCGGACAGGCTCAGCGCCACCTTGCGCCCGGCCTCATGGGCGATCTTCGCGGCCTTGACGAAGGCCTCCTGGGCCCGCGGCGGGTCCCATAGATAGCCTTCCAGATAGGTGATCCGGGCACTCGATATGAGCCGCGGGTCGATGTCCTCGGGGCCGAGCCCGACGCAGGCGCCGAGATAGGTGTTGAGGGTGCGCTGCGCGTCCGGGGTGACCAGGATCAGGCAGCGCGCCGTGGCCGGCCCGTCGGCCGCCGGCGCGGTGTCGAAGGCGACGCCGATGGCACGCATGTCATGGCGGAACACCTGGCCCAGCTGGTCGTCGCGCAGCTTGCCGACGAAGGCGCCGCGGGCGCCCAGCGAGGCCAGCCCCGCCATGGTGTTGGCGACCGAGCCGCCGGAGCATTCGACCCCCGGCCCCATGCGCGCGTAAAGCGCCTCGGCCTCGTCGGCGTCAATGAGCCGCATGGTGCCCTTGACCAGGCCTTCGCGCGCCAAGAAGTCGTCCGGCGCGTGGGTCAGCACGTCGACGATGGCGTTGCCGATCCCGACCACCTCGAGGCCCGTGTCCGCCATGCCTTCGCGTCCTCCGCCGCCCACGGCCGGCGCAGTATAGCGACGGCGCCCGAGGTTGGAACCGCGGAGCGGCGCCGGGAATGGAATAGGGGGATAGCGGGATGGGTGGGGATAAGGAGATCAATTCACCGCAAAGGACGCCGAGAATTCGGAGAATTGCGCCGAGCTTCCACGACGACACAACGGGATCCAACGATGGATGGGGTTGAAGGGAGTGGATTTTCCCCATCCAATTTGATCGGCCTTCCGCCTAGGCCTCTTTCGGGTATGACATCCGATAGATCTTCCGTTCGGCGTACCGATGTCCCCACCGTACCTGCGTAGAGCAGTCGCGCAGTTCGCTCGGGGACACCGGCATAGGGGTGACGCCTTGATGGCCTTCGGCCAGCAACGCATCTCTCGCTTCCTCGGTCAGCAATATCTCGTTCCCGAATCCCAGGGGTCCGAGGGTTTCGACCACATGCATGTCTCGCCCCATGATCGTGTTACGCATCATGTGCAACGTGCCCCAGTGCATGCTGACTCGTACAGACAGTTCCGTTTCGCCCAACTTGCGGGCGCCGATCTCGGCGATGGCGCCCCGCCAAGCGACAGCCGCGTCAAGCGCAGCGATAATGGATTCGAAACTCAAGAGGCAGCGGCCACCAGAGATCCATCGGCGCGCCCCTCCGAGATCGCGAGTGACTTTGAGGATTTCACCGACCACTTCGTCAACCAAGGGTTGGACCACATCCCAGCCGTGGGCGTCGGCCAGCCCGTTGAGACCCACGAAATCAGTGTAGACGATGGCGATTCTTTCGCGCGCCACCGGTGTGGCCCCGAAGCAGGTGCGATGGACGAGTACCTTGCCCGGAACGCCCTTGAACTCGTATGTGCCGACAACCTCGGACGGGATCTCTGCCGGCGAAACGGCGCCACGAACCATGTCCGAAAAGTAAACCTCCCCGGGCTGAGCCAGCTTCTCCATTCGCGCAGTGACATTGACCGGGTCACCATAAATGTCGCCCCCGTCGTCAACTCCAACGTCGCCGACGTGCACCACCGCCTTTACCTGGCCACCCAGCGTGTGAGGCCCTTGGTCGGCACGGTCGACGTAAGCTAATTGAACAGCGTGTCCGCACAGCACCGCATCGGCAGCCGAATCGAAGACAGCCAGGGCGGCGTCACCGATCCACTTCACGAGTCTGCCGTGATAGCGCTCGATGAGCGGCGCGATGACGGTTTGCTGCTCATTGATGGCGGCGTCAATCTCGTCACGCCGGGCCTTGGACATAAACGCGGTGTAACCGGACATGTCCGTCAGCATGATCGCCAGCAACCTTACCTTCACGTCTTAGGCTCCTATGTATCTCGCGCCCGCTGTCGCATTCACCCGCCACTGCCGGAACATGCGCACAACTTATCGGGCTGGTCTGCGCGCCTTGTCTCCCAACTAATCACACCACGGCGAACGTAAATACAACGTGAATACTAGGAATCTAGACCAGGGAAGTGGACCCCGATTTTCGGACAGTTGGCTCAGGTGCACTTCTGCGCCAATAACTGCCGCACTGGAAGGAGTAGGACATAAGGCAGACGCGCAGGCAGTACCATGCGGCGGTCAAGGCGAAGGTGGCCTTGGCAGCGTTCAAGGGCGATCGGACGGTGTCTCGGCAGGCGCGCCGTCAGGTTCCCTGCCCGCGCTGGTGGCGGATGCGGGCGTAGGCGTCGTTGATGCTGGCCAGCTTGCCGTTGGCGACGTCGATGAACTCCTGCGGCATGCCCTGGGCGATCAACTTGTCGGGATGGTGCTCGCGCACCAGGCGACGGTAGGCGGTGCGAAGCTCCGCGTCGCTCACGTCGCGGCCGAGCCCCAGCACCTCATAGGGGTC
The DNA here is from genome assembly GCA_046759805.1 of Kiloniellales bacterium. Lineage (GTDB taxonomy): Bacteria > Pseudomonadota > Alphaproteobacteria > JBHICX01 > JBHICX01 > JBHICX01. The sequence goes on from JBHICX010000207.1 coordinate 2,948, forward strand.
GGCCTCCCGCGGCGCCACGTGGCTCGCCGCGATGCGTTCGAACTGGGCCTCGTCGAAACCGAAGATGGCGGCGATCCGGCCGAGGAACTCCAGCTCGGCCGGGTGCACCGTCTGGTCGGACTTGGCGATCAGGAACAGGCCGTCGAGCAGTTCCTCGAGCACCCAGGGGCTGTCGGCGAACAGGCGCTTGACCTGCCGCGCATAGGGCTCGAAGCCGGCGGCGTCGCGCTTGGCCTGGTCGAACAGCCGGCCGACCTTGCGCAAGTCGCCGGGCGGCACATGGAAGATGCGCTTGAAGGTGTTGATCTCGGCGCGGCTGACCACGCCGTCCGTCTTCGCCATTTTGGCGGCGAGCACGATCACCGCGATCGAAAACGCCGCCTGGCGTTGCTCTTCCGCGCTCGGCGTCTTGGCAGCGCGCAGCCTGTCGACCGCGTGGCCGGCAACCGCACCGGCGAGCGCACCCAGGGGCCCGCCGAGCGCGAATCCCGCCGCGCCACCGATCACCTTGCCCCAGATGCTCATGCCGCCATCACGCGCACACCGGCCGGCGGGAGTCCACACCTGACCCCGCCTCCCTGCCGTCCCAAGGACCGATTTTCAACGCAGAGGACGCAGAGACCGCAGGGGAGCGCCCATGTAAGGGAAGGGGATTAGGGGATGATTGGGGATAAGGGGATTATTCTTTATGCGCGCCTCCCGCCTTCGCGAAGCCCGCTTCGGCGGGCGAAGGAAGGTGGGCGCGCCATTCTTCCGTATCCCCATATCCCCCTTATCCCCTTATCTCCCTTCCTTTACTCGGCGCCGTTCGGCGTGCTCTGCGGCCTCTGCGTTGAGATTTGCCTTGCGCGGCAAGCGGGAGCCGCCGCAGGCGCTCGATGATGAGCGCGTAGTAACCGTCGGCGTCGATCTGGTCCATCACCTGGGCGTTGGGCGGTAGGTCCGTGAGGCCCCAGCGGTCGACCACCGTGCGGCCCATGGTCAGCTCGCTGCCGGTCTCCACCGCCACATGGGCCTGGCGGCCGGAGAACAGCTCCGGCCGCAGCAAATACGCGATGACGCAAGGGTCGTGCAGCGGCCCGCCCGGCATGCCGTACCGCGCCACGTCGTGCCGATCATAGAACGCCAGCATGCCGGCGACGGCGGCGGCGACCGGGGTGCCGATGGCGCGGATCGCCTTGAGCCGCTCCGGGGTGGTCAGCGCCTGATGGGTCACGTCCAGCCCCATCATGGTGATCGGCACGCCGGCCGTGAACACCACATGCGCCGCCTGCGGATCGACGTAGATGTTGAACTCGGCCGCGGGCGTGGTGTTGCCCTCGCCGAAGGCGCCACCCATCAAAACGATCTCCCGGATCCGGCCGGCGATCTCCGGCGCCTTGACGAGCGCCATGGCAAGGTTGGTGAGCGGCCCCAGGGCGCATAGGGTGACGCCGGCGTCGGGCGCTTGCTTCAGCGCGTCGACCAGGAAATCGACGCCGTGCCGGTCCTCGAGCTTAATCCGCGGGTCGGGCAGCCCGGCGCCGTCGAGGCCGGTCTTGCCGTGCACGTCCTCGGCGGTGCGCAGGGGCCTCATGAGCGGCCGCGCGCAGCCGGCGAACACCGGCACGTCGGTGCGGCCGGCGAGCTCGCACATCTTGCGCGCGTTCTTGGCGGTGAGCGCCAGCGGCACGTTTCCGGCCACCGTGGTGATGCCGAGCACGTCCAGCTCATCCGGCGAGGCCAGGGCCAGCAGGATCGCCACCGCGTCGTCCTGGCCCGGATCGCAGTCGATGATGATCGCCCTCGGCGCCATCGATCTCATGGTTGCCTTCCTGGCTCGGGCCGACACCCTTGTCAAGGCTGGCCCGTAGGGCCACCGCGTTCGGCGACCACCG
>JBHICX010000208.1:0-4822 GCA_046759805.1 Kiloniellales bacterium
GGTCCCAGCCCACCGCGCTTAGTATTAATCGACGGCGATGAGCGCGGCGGCCACCCGGCGCTCCTCGGCCACCAGCACGTTGAAGGTGCGACACGCGGCGCCGGTGTCCATGGCCTCGACCTTGACGCCCGCCCCGCGCAGCGCCTCGTGCAATCCGGTCGGCATCGCCTCCATGCGCGGGCCGGTGCCGAGCAGCAGCAGCTCCACCGACGCCGACGCCTCGAGGACGGGCGCCAGTCCCGCCGTCGTCAACTGATCGATTTGGGCGACCGACCAGGCGAGGGTCCGCCAGGGAAAGACCAGCACCGATCCCACGTGATCGACGCCGGCGATTCGGAACCGGCCGGCGCCATAGCGCTCGATGATCTGACGGCCCCGGCCTGCCGGCGGCGTCCCGTCCACGGCGCCCGCCTCCCGGCTCAGGAGCGGCGCCGGGGGCTCACGACGCCGGCCCGCGCACCGGCCCCGCCGTCTCGTCCTCGCCGGCGGCGACGCCGCGCCTTGGCTCGAGCAACAACAGCAGCGACACGGCGATGAAGATCGACGAGTAGGTGCCGATCACCACGCCCCAGATCAACGCCACGGTGAAGCCGCGGATCACCGCGCCGCCGAACACGTAGAGTGCGCCCAGCGCCAGCAGCGTGGTCAGGCTGGTCAGCAAGGTACGCGACAGGGTCTGGTTGACCGATAGGTTTAGGAGCCCCGGCAGCGCCAGTTTCTTGTACTTGCGGAAATTCTCGCGCACCCGGTCGTACACCACCACGGTATCGTTGATGGAATAGCCGGCGATGGTCAGGATCGCCGCCACCGTGGCCAGGTTGAACTCGAGCTGGAAGATCGAGAACAGGCCGACCGTGGTCACCACGTCGTGCACCAGCGCGATCACCGCGCCGACCCCGAACTGCCACTCGAAGCGGAACCAGATGTAGAGGAGGATCACCGTGATGGCGGCCAGCACCGCCCACAGTGCCGCCCTCTTGAGCTCGGCCCCGACCTTGGGGCCGACGAACTCGGTGCGGCGGTACTCCACCGCCTGGCCCAGCGCCGCCTTGACCATCTGCACCGCGGCCTGCTGCGCCTGCTCGCCGCCCGCCTGCTTTTGCACTCGGATCAACACGTCGCTCGGCTGGCCGAACTCCTGCAGCGCGACCTCGCCGAGCCCGAGCCGACCGAGTTCGAAGCGAAGCGCCGCCAGGTCGGCGGGCGCGCCGTCGCTGGTGCGGACCTCGATCAGGATGCCGCCCAGGAAGTCGATGCCGAGGTTCAGCCCTTGGGTGACCAACGACCCGGCGGAGGCCAGGAGCAAGAGCCCGGAAAACGCGTAGGCGATCATCCGGCGGCCGATGAAATCGACCTTGGTGTCGGTCGGAACCAGACTGATCAGTCGCACCGCCGGCCGTCCTCCTCAGATCGGAAGTGCCGAGGGACGGGTGGCCCTGAGCCAGGTCACCACCATCAGCCGCGTCACCATGATCGCCGTGAACATGGACGTGCAAATGCCGATCATGAGGGTGACGGCGAAGCCGCTGATCGGTCCTGAGCCCAAAAGGAACAGAATGATCGCCGCGAACAGTGTCGTCAGGTTGGAGTCGATGATCGTTTTCAGCGCCCGTTCATAGCCCGCGTCGATGGCGTTGATAGGCGTGCGGCCGATGCGCACCTCCTCGCGGATCCGCTCGAAGACCAACACGTTGGCGTCGACGGCCATGCCCATGGTGAGCACGATGCCGGCGATCCCGGGGAGCGTCAGCGTGGCCGGCATCACCGAGAGTATCGCCACGATGAGCGCGATGTTGAACATGAGCGCCACGTCCGCCATCAGCCCGAACAGCCCGTAGGTGACGACCATGAAGGCGGCCACGAATATGAGCCCGATGACCGCGGCGATCTTGCCGGCGTCGATCGAGTCCTGGCCCAGGCCCGGCCCCACGGTGCGCTCCTCCAGGATCACCAGCGGCGCCGGCAGGGCGCCGGCGCGCAACAACAGCGCCAGGTCCTGGGCCTCCTGGACCAGGAACCGGCCGGAGATGATGCCGCTGCCGCCGAGGATCGGCTCGCGGATCACCGGGGCGCTGATCACCTTGTTGTCGAGCACGATGGCGAACAGCCGCCCGACGTTCTTCCTGGTGGCGTCGCCGAAGCGCCGCGCGCCGACCGAGTCGAAGCGGAAGCTGACCACCGGTTGGCCTTCCTGATAGGTGGGCTGCGAGTCGATGAGGGTTTCGCCGCTGACCATCACCCGCTTGCGCACCACGTAGCGGTCACGCGGCTGGCCGTCGGGACCGACCTCGTCCGACGGCAGGACCTCGGAGCCGGGCGGCACCCGCCCGCGCAACGCGTCGGCCAGGCTGGCGTCCTCATCGACGAAGCGGAAGGTGAGCTTGGCCGTCTTGCCGATGATCGCCTTCAGCCGCTCCGGGTCCTGCAGGCCCGGCACCTGCACCAGGATACGGTCGGTGCCCTGGCGCTGGATGGTCGGCTCCACGGTGCCGAACTCGTCGACCCGCCGACGCACCACCTCGATCGACTGCTCGACCGCCGACTGCTTCTGGGATTGCGCCGCCGACTTTTCATAGGCCACCGTGAAGGCGCCGTCGGCCACCTCCTCGACCACCAGGGTCGGGTCCAGCTCGCCGGCGAGTCTGCCGGCCTCGTCGGCCTGGGCCGGATCGCGCACCCGGAACACCGCCTTCTCGCCGTCCACACCCAAACCGGTGTAGCCGATCTTTTGCCGCCTGAGCGTGGTGCGCAGGGAATCGACGACGCCCTCCAGGCGTTCCCGGATCACCGCGGCAGTGTCGACCTCGAGCAACAGGTGCGAGCCGCCCTGCAGGTCCAGGCCCAGGGTGACCTGCTTGTGCGGCACCCAGAACGGCAGGTCCTCGGGTTCCTCGTCGAACATGAGGTTGGGCGCCGCGTATATGAGGCCGAGCCCGCATACCACGAGGATCAGGACGCTCAACCATTTGGCGAAGTACACCATGGGCGATGGGGCTCGATCGCGAAGGCGCGGCTCGACTCGACGCCTATTTCAGCCCGAGCCTGTCGAGCAGACCCCCCTTCTTTTCCTCCCCCGCCGCGGCTCCGGCCGCCGCCTTGGCCCTAGCCGGCTCGGGCTTGCTCAGCAGATCGGAGACCGTGTGGCGCAATACCCGCACCTTGACGTTGTCCGCGACCTCGACCGTGAGCTCGGTTTCGTCGGGCGAGATCTTGGTGATGGTGCCGATGATGCCGCCGCCGGTGACCACTCGGTCGCCGCGCCTGAGCGCCGCCAGCATGGCCTGGTGCCTCTTCACCTTCTGCTGCTGTGGGCGAATGAGCAGAAACCAAAAGACCAGGAAGATCAGGACCAGCGGCATCAGGAAGCTGAACAGGTCGCCGCCTCCCCCGAAGCCCTGTGCGTATGCCGGCGATATCAGCATGCCGATCTCCTCGAACCCTTGCGCCCGGCGGCCCAGGCGGATGCGCTGGAATATAGCCGCCCCAAGCGGAATTGCAATGTGAGGCCCCGGCCGGAGATGGCTACGGAGATCGTAGAGAAAAGAAGGGGGATGAGGGGATGAATGGGGATAGGGGGATGAAAAGAATAGCGCGCCGAAGGCGCGCAAGAATCTTATCCCCTCATCTCCTTCCATCCCCTTATCTCCCTTCCTTTTTTCTTCGTGCTGCGCGCGCTTGTCGGCTGTGATAGCTTGGCCGCCGCGGATTTGCCGGCCCGGGCGCACCGATATGGACGATCCCACCTTCGCCCCGATGCTGCGCCGTATCGCCGACGCGCTGGAACGGCTGGCGCCGTCCGGGGCGGTGGCGGTCGACCTGGCGGCCGCCGAGGCGTTCGTCTGGCATTCGGAATCCGGCTTGCTGGAGCCGGTCGATCGCGTGAACCGGATCGACCTCGGGCTGTTGCGCGGCATCGAGTCGCAACGCGACATCCTGCTCGAGAACACGCGCCGCTTCGCCAAAGGCCTGCCGGCCAACAACGCGCTCCTATGGGGCGCCCGCGGCACCGGCAAGAGCTCGCTGGTCAAGGCCGTGCACGCCGCGGTCAACGCGGAGACCCAGGGCGCCCTGACCCTGGTCGAGATCCACCGCGAGGACGTGCCGTCGCTGCCCCGGCTGCTGGCGCTGTTGCGCGGCACCGGCGGGCGCTGTGTGCTGTTCTGCGACGACCTGTCGTTCGACCTCACCGAAACCGGGTACAAGTCGCTGAAGGCGGTGCTCGAGGGCGGCATCGAGGGCCGGCCCGACAACGTGGTGTTCTACGCCACCTCCAACCGCCGGCACCTGATGCCGCGGCAGATGATCGAGAACGAGCGCTCCACCGCCATCAATCCGGCGGAGGCGGTGGAGGAGAAGGTCTCGGTGTCCGACCGCTTCGGGCTGTGGCTCGGCTTCCACAACTGCGACCAGGAGACCTTTTTCGACATGGTCGAGGGATACGCCGCCCATTACGGGCTGAAGGTTGCAGTCGAGCGCCTCAGGGCCGAGGCCAACGAGTGGTCGGTCACCCGTGGCGCCCGCTCCGGCCGGGTGGCCTGGCAGTTCATCCAGGACCTCGCCGGCCGGCTCGGCCAACGGCTCGACCAGACTTGAGTGAAGGGAAGAGTCAACGCAGAGAGCGCAGAGGACGCAGAGGGTCGCGGAGCCTGGAATCAAGGGAGATGAGGGGATAGGTGGGGATGTGGAGATGAAAATGGATTGCGCGCCTCCGGCGCGCTGAATTCCTTATCCCCTTATCCCCGTCATCCCCATATCTCCCTTCCCTTTCTCTGCGCTAACTCCGCGTTCTCCGCGTTTACCTTCCTCACGCCCCACGGCGTCT
>JBHICX010000209.1:0-4778 GCA_046759805.1 Kiloniellales bacterium
GCCGGGTGGGGGCGTGGGCTGGCTCCGACCAAACAGTAAGTGCTTTAGGACTATGGCGGTCAGATCAGGCCGTGCTCGCGCAGGAACGCCCGCGCCACTTCCTCCACCGGCCGCTTGTCTGTCTCCACCTGGGCGCCGAGGCGGCGCATGGTGGCATTATCAAGGAGCGCCGAGAACTGGTTCAATAGCGGCGCCAGCGTCGGCACCCGCTCCAGCGTCTTCTGACGCACCACCGGGGCTAGGGTGTGGGCCGGAAACACGTGCTTGTCGTCCACCAATACGAACAGGCCGTATTCGGCGATGCGGGCGTCGCGGGACAGCACCAGGGCCACGTCGGCCTTCTCGTTCTTGAGCGCCTCGTAGGTCTCGCCCGGGTCCATGGCCATGATGTTCTCGCGGGCGAACCGGAAGTCGTACTCGCGCTCCACCGGCTTCAGCCCGTCGGGCCGCATCGAGAACTCGACGCTGGTCGCCAGCTTCAGACCGGCCCCCTCGTTCATCACCTTGGCCAGGTCGCTCAAGGTGCTGAGTCCGAGTTCCTTGGCGTCGGCGCCGCGCATGGCAAACGCGTCGGTATGGCTGACGGCGCTGGGGTTGAGCCAGACGATGCCCTTCTTGGCGTCGAGCTCCGCTACCTTCATGTAGAGCTTCCCCGGCGGCAGCTTCTCGTCCAGCTTGTTGTAGATGTGAAGCGAGGTGGCGGTGTCCTCCCAATAGATGTCGACCCGGCCGGTCTCCTGCGCCTTGCGGACGATGGCGCTGCCCATGGGTTCCGCCGCCTCCACGTCGAAGCCGCGCAGCCGCAGAAGCTGGAGAGTCATTTCCGCCAGCAGCGCCTGCTCGGCATCGAGCTTCTTGCCGATGACGATCTTCGGCGCCTGTTTCTCTTCGGCGCCGGCCGTCATCTCGGGTGCTAGCGCGAGGCTCGCCAGCGCGACCCAGGCAAGCGCCAGAAGCGAGCGTCTGTGCATCCTTCGTCCCCGCGACGGGCCACGAATCGAGGCATTATACCCGGCCGCGGCACCGGCAAGCTACGGCTCGGCAGCCCGGCCTTGACCGAAGGCACGGACGGCCGCGCCGTCGGCGCCGTGGTCGCCTTTGCCCGCAAAATCCGACGAAACTGTGACGCAGCCGGGTAAAGGCTTGATGTCAACCGTGATGGAGGCTTATCGGTCCGGTGTGGCGTCCGGGTACAGCCGCGCGGGGTCGACCTCCACCTCGGCGATTACCTTTGGCCCCTCCGGGCGCGCGGCGGTGAAGAAGCAGCTGCGGCGGCCGGTGTGGCAGGCAACGCCAGTCTGGTCGACCTTCAGCAACAAGGTGTCGCCGTCGCAGTCGACCACGAGGTCGACCAGTCGTTGGCCCTGACCCGAGGTCTCGCCCTTGCGCCACAACCGCCCGCGCGAGCGCGACCAGTAGCAGGGCCGGCCGGTGCGCAGGGTTTCCGCCACCGCCTCGCGATTCATCCAGGCCAGCATCAGCACCTCGCCGCTGTCATGCTGTTGGGCGACGGCCGGCACCAGCCCGGCGTCGTCGAAGGCGATGATCTCGAGGGTGGCGGCGATCGCCGCCTCGTCGAGGCAGGCCGTCGGCCCGGGGGGAGGGGTCATGGACTCCGACATGGCATTCCCATTTTGGCCGACCGGCGCGGCCGGTGGCAAAGGGCGGGCGGCTCGCCGGGGACCACGGGGCGTCACGCCGCCGCATTCAGGCGGGCAAAGCCTGCCTCGAGGTCGGCGATCAGGTCGTCCGGGTCCTCGAGGCCGGCGTGGATCCTGAGGCTGGGACCGGGTTCTGTCCACTCGGTCGCGCTGCGCCACCTCGCCGGCTCGGTCGGCACGCAGAGGCTCTCGTAGCCGCCCCAGCTGTAGCCCATGGCGAACAGCTTCATGCCGTCCAGCATCGTCGCCACGGCGTCCTTGGAGACCGGCTTCAGGGCCAGGCCGAACAGGCCGCAGGCGCCGGTGAAGTCGCGCCGCCAGAGGCTGTGACCCGGGTCGTCGGGGAGCGCCGGGTGCATCACGCGGGTCACCTCGGGGCGCTCCTTGAGCCAGCCGGCGAGGGTGAGCCCGGTCCGCTGATGACGGTCGAGCCGCGCCGCCAGGGTGCGGATGCCCCGCAATCCCAGATAGCAGTCATCGGGGCCGACGCAGTTGCCGAGGGCGTTGGCGGTCCACTTGACGGCCTTGAATTGCTCCGCCGTGGTGGTCACAACGACGCCGAGCATGGCGTCGGAATGACCGACGATGTACTTGGTGGCCGCCTGGAGGGTGATGTCGACGCCATGGGTAAGCGGCTTGAAGAACAGGCCGGCGCCCCAAGTGTTGTCGCACACCGTAAGGCAGCCCTGCTCTCGGGCGGCGGCGGCGATCGCCGGCACGTCCTGCACCTCGAAGGTCAGCGAGCCGGGAGATTCCAGGAAGATGATCCGCGTGTTCGGTCGGATCAGCGACACGATATCGGCGCCGATCAACGGGTCGTAATAGGTGGTCTCGACGCCGAAGCGCTTCAGGATCCCGTCGCAGGCGCGCACCCGCGTCGGCCCGTAGACGTTGTCGGGCACCAGGATATGCTCGCCCGCCTTCACGAACGCGGTGAGCGTGACCACGATCGCCGCCAGGCCCGAGGAGACGGCGACACCGCGGTCGCCGCCCTCCAGCGCGGCGACGGTCTCCTCCAGCGCGAAGCTGGTCGGGGTGCCGGTGCGCCCATAGGTCATGCCGTCGAACGGCGCCGCCTCGCGCGCCTTCAACACCTCGACGGTCGGCGCGATGACGGTCGAGGCATGGTAGACGGGCGGATTGACCGCGCCGTGCTGGGCCGCCGGGTCGCGCCCGGCATGGGTCAACAGGGTTTCGTCCTTCATCGATCTCGTGGGCTCGTTCGCCAGCTGGCTGTCGCACGGCCGCCATCAATACACCGCGCCGAAGCCGGCGCCAACATCGATCCGGCAGCCCGGATCGGCGGTGGCATGGCACCCTCGGGGCTCGGCGGGAGCGACGTTTAGGATCTGTCCGGTCAGATCGCACCTGGCGGGCTGGATTGTCGATCGCTGGTCGTATTGTTGACGACAGGGCTTCGCGTCCCACCTTGACCGTTTCGGAGCGGCGTGAGACGCTAGGCGATTGCAACAGGGAGACCGTCGATGCGTTCACTCCTTGGCCTTGTCGCCGTCGCGGTGGCGGCGCTCATAGGGACCACGCAAAGCGCCAACGCCGCCTACCAGATGCTGGCGCTCGTCGCCAGCAACCAGACCGTTCCGCTGCGCTGCCAGGGGGGCCACTGCGCCGCCGAGTTCAGCGCCTTCTGCCTGCAGCCGACACGCGGCTCGCCGCCCCGCGGGGCCCCCTATCGTCCCGTGGGAGGCGACGGCATCACCCTCGTCGCCACCACGACCGACGGGCGTACGGTCGAGTTTGATGGCGGCGATCACCTGCAGATCGTCGCCCTGCGCAGCCACGTCGCGGTGCGGGTCAGCCTTGCGGTCGAGAAGCTCGGCGCTCTCGGAGCCAGGTCGGTGGCGGTGCGGGTCGGCGCCAACGTCTCGCTGGTGCCGGAGCCGATCGTCGGCGATCCGGATCCGCAGACCCCCTGGGAAATCGAGGTTGCGACCGGCCCGCTGCGCAGAATCGGTACCCGGCTGGTCGACAACGGTCGTGACACCGTTATCGCGGCTCGCATGACCAACGACCTCATAAACCGCCTGCCCGAGCGCGGAAGGATCGAGTCGGCGGCGCGCGACTCCCTGTGGCGTGACGCCGCGCATGGATGGGCGCAACAAATGGTCACCGACGACGCCCGCGAGCGTGCCCGCCGCGCCTATGAGCGCTGCCACGACACCCCGTTGGGCCAATACTTCACCATGCGCCAGTGTCTGGGCTCGATGCACGACCATCTCATGGGCAAGCTGAACAACGCCTATTGGGACGCCATCAGGGTCGGCAGCTAGGGCGTTATCCGGTTCGTAGATTCCGGCCTACGCCGCCTCCCGGCCACCCCAGGCACACCATCCTCCGGCTGATCGGGAAGGGGCGCGGGGGCCGGCGCGAATCCGCGCAAGTGGATAGGGCTCTGGCACTTTGTTCAGGAAAAAAAGGGATTTGACGCCACACGGCGTTTAGGGTCATCATCGACCAAGTGGTGACTTAGCGCGCGAACGGCAGGATCAAGGCCGTCATGCCGCAGTCACCGTACGAACAGGGAGCGTTGGCCATGAAACCATTACATCTAGTTGCTTTAACCGCGGGCCTTGCGGCCGTTACCATCTCCGGGGCGGCGTCCGCGGGAACACTCGAGGACGTCCAGGCCCGCGGCGTACTGAACTGCGTCGCCAGTACCGGCGTCGCCGGCTTCGCCTACCCGGACGCAAAGGGCGTCTGGCGAGGTTTTGACATCGATTTCTGCCGCGCGACTGCGGCGGCGGTTCTGGGAGACCCGAACAAGATCAAGGCGGTCCCTTCGACCGGCAAGACCCGGTTCACCCTCCTCAACGCGGGCGAAGGTGACGTGCTGTGGCGGAACACCACCATCACCTTCTCGCGCGATGTCGGCGTGAAGCTCCGTTTCCATGGCGTCAACTACTATGACGGCCAGGGCTTCATGGTAACCAAGGCGCTCGGCATCAAGAGCGCGACCGAGCTCGATGGGGCGTCGGTTTGCATTCAAACAGGCACGACGACCGAGCTCAACCTGGCCGATTTCTTCCACGCGAATAACATGAAGTACGAGGCCGTGACCGTCGAGACCAACGACGAGGCCCGGCAGAACTACATTGCCGG
>JBHICX010000210.1:0-4773 GCA_046759805.1 Kiloniellales bacterium
GCCCGGCGACGCGCCGGCGCACCTCGGGGTCGGTGTCCAGTCCGCGCTTGAGCCCTTCCGCCAGCAACAGGCGGCCGTCGATGATCCGGTTCAGCACCACCGGATAGAGCTGGTCTAACGGAAGCTCCCGGTAATGGGCCGGCAGGGCGCCCACCTCCGCCATCACCTCGGCCCGGCGGATCGGCTCGCCGTTGACCATCGCCACCACGGGATCGTCGCCGGACTGAGCGCGGCCGAACTGCGGCGCCAGGACGGCAAACGCCAGCATCGACCCGACCAGCGCCCGAAACCTGACGCGTGCCGGCATCGGCTCGACGCTCCTCGGTCTGCGAACGCACACGGGAACCGGACGCCGCCGCCTGCCGCCTGCCCCCGAGGGAGGCATCATGCACATGATGGCGGCGCGCACAAGGACCGGCACTAGGCGGGTGGCGGTGCGCCGGACCGTAGCGCCGGCGGCGTTGACAGGGCCGGGCCACGGCCCTATCTAGCACGGTGCTTCTCGTCCTTCGTTCCCCTCGCCCTCCTCGAGGATCGCCATGTGCGGCGCACTTATGAAGCGCACCCTTCGTCGTGCCTGCCCGGCCGGGGCGTCGGTCACCCGCCGGTCGGCGCCGCGTTAGTCGGCTGGCGAGCCAACATGCCTCGTTCTTCCTGGCGCACCCCGATCGTGGTCCTGTTGTGCGGGACCGTGGTGCTGTTGCTGTCGTTCGGCATCCGCACCGCCTTCGGCCTGTTCCTCAAGCCGGTCAGCGAGGACCTGGGATGGGGGCGCGAGCTGTTCGCCTCCGCCATCGCCATTCAAGTCCTGCTGTGGGGGGTGGCGCAGCCGTTCGCCGGGGCGGTGGCGGACCGGTTCGGCTCTGGTCGCGTGGTCGCCATGTGCGGCGCGTTATACGCGCTGGGCATCGCCGTCATGGCGCAGGCCCAGGGCCCGATCGATTTCACCATTGGCGCCGGCCTCCTGGTCGGCATTGGCTTGAGCGGCACCGCCTTCCCGATCGTGCTGGCAGTGATCGGCCGCGCCGTGGAGGAGCGCCGGCGCAGCCTGTTCCTCGGTCTGGGCGCCGCCGGCGGCTCGTCGGGCCAACTGCTGATGGTGCCGCTGGGGCAGGCATTCCTGGACGCCTATGGCTGGGTCATGGCGTTGGGCCTGCTGGCCGCGGTATCGTTCGCCATGGTGCCGCTGGCGGCGGCGCTGACCGGACGCCCGGGCGAACAAGTTGCGGCCGAGGCCAGGCAGGGCTTTGCCGAGGCGATACGTGAGGCCGCCGGCCACACCGGGTATTGGTATCTGACCGCCGGGTTCTTCGTTTGCGGCTTCCACGTCTTCTTCATCGCCACCCACCTGCCGGCCTTCATCGTCGACAAGGGCTCCGCCGCCGCGCTCGGGGCCACGGCGTTGGCGCTCATCGGGGTCGGCAACATCTTCGGCTCCTACATGGCCGGCGTGCTGGGCGGACGCTACAGCAAGAAATATCTGCTGAGCGGCCTCTACCTCACCCGCTCCGTGGTCATCGCGGTGTTCGTGGTGGCGCCGGTGAGCGACGCTTCGATCTTGTTGTTCGCCCCGGCGATCGGCCTGTTGTGGCTCGGCACCGTGCCGCTGACCAGCGGCCTGGTGGCGCAGATCTTCGGCGTCCGCTACATGGCGACCCTGTTCGGCTTCGTCTTCCTGAGCCACCAAATCGGCGGCTTCCTCGGCGCCTGGTTCGGCGGCTACGTATTCGATGCGACCGGGTCCTACGATGCCGTCTGGTGGGTCGCCGTCGGCCTCGGCGTCGCCGCCTCGATCCTGCACTGGCCGATCAACGAGCGCCCGGTGCCGCGCCTGGCCGCCGCCGGCGGGTAGGAAGGACTGGGCCGTCCAGGGGGGCGGCGACGACGCCGTGAGCCCGGCTCCGGCGGCGTTGACAGGGCATGGCCCGGGTCCTATTTAGCACATGCGTCCTGTCCCTCATTCCCCGCGTGATCATTGAGGACCGCCATGTTCAGCGCATTGGCCAAGCGCATCTTCGGGACCGCGAACGAACGCTTCCTCAAGCGCCTGAGGGGCCCGGTCGAGGCCATCAACGCCCTGGAATCGTCGCTGGAGCGCCTTTCGGACGACGCGCTGCGCGCCCGCACCGATGATTTGCGCCGCCGCCACCAGGACGGCGAGGACCTCGATGCGCTATTGCCCGAGGCCTTCGCCACGGTGCGCGAGGTGGCCAAGCGCGGCCTTGGCGAGCGCCATTTCGACGTGCAGCTGATGGGCGGCATCGTGCTGCACCGGGGCATGATCGCCGAAATGAAGACCGGCGAAGGCAAGACGCTGGTCGCCACGCTGGCGGTGTATCTCAACGCGCTCGCCGGCAAGGGCGTGCACGTGGTGACGGTGAACGACTACCTGGCCCGCCGGGACGCCGAGTGGATGGGCAAGATCTATCACCGGCTCGGGCTCACGGTCGGCTGCATCGTGCACGGACTGACCGACGACGAGCGGCGGACGGCCTATGGCTGCGACGTCACCTACGGCACCAACAACGAGTTCGGCTTCGACTACCTGCGCGACAACATGAAGTTCCGGCTGGAGGAGATGGTGCAGCGTCCGTTCAACTTCGGCATCGTCGACGAGGTCGACTCGATCCTGATCGACGAGGCGCGCACCCCGCTCATCATCTCCGGGCCGGCGGAGGCCTCGTCCGAGCTCTATACCTCCGTCGACCGGCTGATCCCGCGGCTGGGCCCGGACGACTACGAGAAGGACGAGAAGCAGCGGGCGGTCTCGCTTACCGAATCCGGGGTGGAGAGGGTCGAGGGCATGCTGCGGGAGGCCGGCCTGCTGGACGGCGAGTCCCTTTACGACATCCAGAACGTCTCCCTGGTGCACCACGTCAATCAGGCGCTCAGGGCGCACAAATTGTTCGAGCGAGATACCGACTACATCGTCAAGGACGACAAGGTGGTCATCATCGACGAGTTCACCGGGCGCATGATGGAGGGCCGGCGCTATTCCGAGGGCCTGCACCAGGCGCTGGAAGCCAAGGAGAAGACCGCGATCCAGCAGGAGAACCAGACCCTGGCCTCGATCACCTTCCAGAACTACTTCCGGCTGTACCCGAAGCTCGCCGGCATGACCGGCACGGCGATGACCGAGGCGGCGGAGCTGGGCGATATCTACAAGCTGGAGGTAATCGAGGTGCCGACCAACCTGCCCTGCGTGCGGGTCGACAACGACGACGAGGTGTATCGGACCAAGGCCGAGAAGTACGACGCCATCATCGAGCAGATCAAGGAGTGCCACGAGGCCGGGCAGCCGGTCCTGGTCGGCACCATCAGCATCGAGAAGTCGGAGGAGTTGGCGGCGTTGTTGCGAAAGCAACGCATCGCCCACGAGGTCCTGAACGCCCGCCACCACGAGCGCGAGGCGTACATCATCGCCCAGGCCGGCGAGCCCGGTGCGGTTACCATCGCCACCAACATGGCGGGCCGCGGCACCGACATCCAGCTGGGCGGAAACGCCGAGATGCGGGCGCGGCAGGAGGTGGCGGACGAAGCCGACGAGGCCGACCGGGCCGCCCGCATCGAGGCCATCAAGCACGAGGTGGCGGCGCGCAAGAGGCAGGTGATCGAGGCCGGCGGGCTGTTCGTGCTCGGCACCGAACGCCACGAAAGCCGGCGCATCGACAACCAGCTCCGCGGCCGCTCCGGCCGCCAGGGGGATCCCGGCGGCTCAAAGTTCTTCGTCAGCCTGGAAGACGACCTGATGCGCATCTTCGGCTCGGAGCGCATGGACGGCATGCTGCGCAAGCTCGGCCTGCAGGAGGGCGAGGCAATCGTGCATCCCTGGGTCAACAAGGCGCTGGAGAAGGCGCAGCAGAAGGTCGAGGCGCGCAACTTCGACATCCGCAAGACGCTCCTCAAGTTCGACGACGTGATGAACGACCAGCGCAAGGTGATCTACGAGCAGCGCAAGGAGATCATGCACGCCGACGACGTCTCGGCGACGGTCGCCGACATGCGCCGCGAGACCGTCGAGAACATGGTCCGCCGGACCCTCCCGGAGAACGCCCTGCCCGAGCAGTGGGACACCCATGGCCTGCACGAGGAATGCCTGCGGCTGTTGGCGCTCGACCTGGCCATCGATGATTGGACCAAGGAGGAGGGGATCGCCGACCAGGAAATTCTGGAGCGGATTGAGCGGGCAAGCGACCGCAAGGCGGCCGAGAAGGTGGGCAATTACGGGCCGGAGCTGATGCGCCTGGCGGAGAAAAGCCTGCTGTTGCAGTTGCTCGACCAGAACTGGAAGGACCACCTCTTGAGCCTCGATCACCTGCGCCAGGGCATCGGGCTCAGGGCCCATGCGCAGCGGGATCCGCTGATCGAATACAAGCGGGAGGCCTTCGACCTGTTCGAGGCCATGCTGGAACGGCTGCGCGAGAACGTGACCGGCGTGCTGAGCCATGTCGAGCTCAGGGTCGATCTGCCGGAAGAGGCGTTGGTCAGGCGCGCGGCGCCGGAAACCCGCGAGCTGCACGCCGATGTCGACCTGTTGGGTGAGGGCGAGCCGCAGATGGCCGATGAGCTCGCCGCCACCGGGACCGACGGCGCGCTGGCGCCGCCGGTGCCGCGTGGCACCGCGACCGTCATCAGCCGCCGGCCGTTGCGGCGCGGCAGGAACGCGCCGCCGCCACCGCCGGGCTGGGTCAAGTCGGAGGCGATGGGAATCTGGCTCGACCCGAAGGACCCGTCCACCTGGGGCAAGGTGCCGCGCAACCAGCCCTGCCCGTG
>JBHICX010000211.1:0-4745 GCA_046759805.1 Kiloniellales bacterium
CAGGAACAGGCTCGGCGCGCGCTGTTCTTGCTTCTTGGGCTCGCGGCCACCGTTCTCGAGCGCCGCCGCGGCGAAGGGATCGGCCGCCTCGGTCGCCGAGGCAGGTGTCGCCTGGTCCCCGACAGGCACCGGTTCGGGGGCGATGAAGGGGTCGCTCGCCGACCCCGCCTCGGGCTTGGCGGCCATGGTGACCGGGCGCTTCGGCGTTTCCTCGTTGACCCGTGTGATCAGCCACTCCGCCGCATCGGCGCCGTCCGTCGCCGGCACCCGTATGGCCGCAGGTTGCGGGTCCCCTTCGGGGGCGGCATCCGCAGTCTCGTCTTCGATCGCCAGCGGCGTGGGCGATCCGCCGGCCACCGCCCAGGCGGGCCCGGTCGGAGCCGAAGGCCGACCGGTATCGCTGACCAGGCTCAAAGGCGCCGGACGCGGCCCTTTGACCGCCTCCGCCTCGATACCGGTCGCCACTACCGAGACCCGCATGCCGCTGTCCAGGGATTCGTCGCAGGTCGAGCCGAAGATGATGTTGGCTTCCGAATCGACCTCATCGCGAATCCGATTGGCCGCCTCGTCCACCTCGAACAGGGTCATGTCGGGGCCGCCGGTGATGTTGATCAGCACCCCCCTGGCGCCCTTCATGGAGATGTCCTCGAGCAGCGGGTTGGAGATCGCCGCCTCGGCCGCTTCGATCGAGCGCCGTTCGCCCGCGGCCTCGCCGGTGCCCATCATCGCCTTGCCCATCTCGCCCATGACCGAGCGAATATCGGCAAAATCGAGGTTGATCAGCCCCGGCATGACCATGAGGTCGGTCACTCCGCGCACGCCGCAATACAGCACGTCGTCGGCCATCTTGAAGGCTTCGGCGAAGGTGGTCTTCTCGTTGGCGACACGGAACAGGTTCTGATTGGGGATGATGATCAGCGTGTCGACGTATTGCTGTAACTCCTCAACGCCGCCTTCCGCCACCCGCATGCGGTGCGTGCCCTCGAAATGGAACGGCTTGGTGACCACGCCGACGGTCAGGATGCCCTGCTCACGCGCACCCCGGGCCAACACCGGCGCCGCGCCGGTGCCGGTGCCGCCGCCCATGCCGGCGGCGACGAACACCATGTTGCCGCCTTCGAGATGGTCCATGATCTCGTCCAAGGCCTCCTCGGCCGAGGCGCGGCCGATGTCGGGGCGCGAGCCGGCGCCCAGCCCCTGGGTGATGTTGCGACCCAGCTGGATCTTCCGCTCGGCCTGGGACTGCGCCAGCGCCTGGGCGTCGGTGTTGGTGGCGATGAACTCCACACCCTCGAGATTGGCCCTCATCATGTTGTTGACCGCGTTGCCGCCGGCGCCGCCGACGCCGACCACGATGATACGCGGCTTCAAGTCCGACTCGGTCTTCGGGACGCTGAGGTTGATGGTCATCTTCTGTCTCCGAGGTTGTTAGCAAAAGGTTGGTTTGTCTCTCTTCTTCGGGTCGGCATCAGATGCTCTCGCATGGTCCGCTCACAGGGTCTCGCGCAGCCACTCACTCAGGCGGCCGAACAGGCCGCCGGGTTCCTCTTCGGCCAGACGATCCTGGGCCGCCAGCGCGGGCTGCTTCTGCACCGCGAAAGTGACAAGGCCGGCGCAGGTGGCGAAAGCGGGACCGCCGGTGGCCTCGGCCAGGCCCGATAGCCGGATCGGCCGGCCCATGCGGACCTGTTTGCCAAGGATCTCCGCGGCCAGTTCACGCATCCCGGGGAGCTGGCTGGCACCGCCGGTCAGCACCGCCCGGCGGCCGGCGATGTCATCGAAGCCGCTGGCGCCGAGGCGCCCGCGCACCAGCTCGAAGATCTCCTCGATGCGCGGCTGGACGATGCCGATGAGCGTCGCCATCGGCACCCGATTGGCGGCCGCGGGGTCGTCCTCGCCAATGGGCGGCACCTCGACGCTGGCCTGCTCGTCCACGGCGCCGGCGATGCAATGGCCATACAGGGTCTTGATCCGCTCGGCATGCTTGAGCGGCGTCGACAGCATTCGGGCGATGTCGTTAGTGACGTGGGCGCCGCCGACCGGAACGCTGTCGGTGTAGACCACCGCCCCGTCGAAGAACACCGCCAGCGACGTGGTCCCGCCGCCCATGTCGATCAGGATCACGCCCAGGTCCATCTCGTCCTCAATCAGGGCGGCAAGCCCCGCGGCATAGGGCGCGACGACCAGGGCCTCGACGTTCAAGTGGCAGCGGCGCACGCAGGTGGTCACGTTGCGCATGGCGCCGGTGCTGGCGGTCACTACATGCATGTTGACGCCGAGCCGAGCGCCGTACATTCCGCGCGGGTCGCGGATGCCGCGGCTGCCGTCGATGGTGAAGCCGACCGGGATGGCGTGGATGACCTCGCGTCCCGCCGGCTCGGGCAGGTACCTGCCGCGCCTCAAGACCCGCCGGATGTCGCCGTTGCCGATCTCGTGTCCGGCGATGGGGACCTCGAAGCCCAGAGTGCGCGAGGCCGGATGACCGCCGGAGGCATTCACCAGCACCTGGCGCACGGTCACCCCGGCCATCTTCTCGGCGGCGTGCACGGCGGCCCGGATCGAGGCCTCCGCCTGCTCCATATCGACGATGCCGCCGTTGCGCACGCCGGCCGATACCTGGTGGCCGATGCCGACGATTCGCGGCACGCCGGAGCCGTCGACGCGGGCGATGAAGCAGCACACCTTCGTGGTGCCCACGTCGAGGGCGGCGATCACGCCGGTGCGCGGTTTGCCGAGGGCTTTCTTCATCACCGCGGGTGTCCCTTCGCCGCTCAGCCGTTCAGGTTTCGTCCGGCGCCCGGCGTCGCCGCGGCTTCCCGGCCGGCGCCAGGCCGCTGCGTTCCGCGGCCCGCGGTGACAATTGCCCGATCAGGCGATTGGGCTGGCGCAGGTCGATGGCCACCAGGTCGCGCTCCAGAATGTTGTGCTCGGCCTGTAGCCGCGCCAGCCGGGCCCAGGCCTGCCCGGCGCCCATCGCCGGGAAGCGGACGTCGACGCCGTTGTCGAACCTGAGGTTCCAGCGCCGGCCGCTGACCAGCACCGCGGCGACGACGCGGGCCTTGAGGGCCGGCTCGCTGGCCAGCATCTCGATCAACCGCGGCGCCTCGGCGCCGGCGCCCGGGCCGACCACCTGCAAGAGCCCGGTAAAGCGCCGCGGGTCGACGCCGGGAATCGACTGGCCGTCGCGCCCGACCAGGGTGAAGCGACCCTGGTTCTGCCACACCGCCAGCGGCCGGCTCTCGTCGAGGCGCACATAGATGGTGCCGGGGAAGCGCCGTTCGACCACCGCCGAGCGCACCCAGCCGAGCCGCTCTAGTCGCCGCTTGGCGGTCCTCGGGTCGAAGCCCAGCATCGGCATGCCGAGGCGTACGTCGAGCGCCGCCAGAATCGTCGCCCGCGGGATTTCGAATCGCCCTTCGACCAGCACCTGGCGCAGCCTGAGGCCGAGGCTTCCGGTGCCCGCGATAACCATCCGGCCGGTGCGATCGATTGCCGCGCCGATGGCCCCTGAGCGCCACGCCCAGCTCGCCGCCCCGAGGCCGAGCACGCCAATGAGGCCGGCGGCAACCAGCCGCCGGGCCGGCGTTCGCCAGGCCCCGGTCTCACGCCGGCGCCAGGCGGTGCCGCGTCGTCCATCCGCCTTCCCGCGCCACCGGGTCAGGCGTCGCATGCCGCGTTCTCCACCATCCAGACCACCAGCTCCTCGAACGATATGCCCACGTGCCGCGCCTGCTCCGGCACCAGGGACAGCGGGGTCATGCCGGGCTGGGTATTGACCTCGAGCATGTACAGTTTCGCCGGCCCGGAGCCGGTGTCGTCGTACCGGAGGTCGGCCCGGCTTACCCCGCGGCAGCCCAGGGTCTGGTGCGCCAGCAGCGCCAGGCCGAGCGCCTCTTGATAGTCCTCCGGCGGCAAGGACGCCGGCAGCAGGTGCGCGGTCCAGCCCTCGGTGTACTTGGCCTCATAGTTGTAGAAGCCTTCCTTCGGCCTAAGCTCGGTGACCGCCAGTGGACGGTCGCCCATCACCGCGATGGTGAGTTCGCGCCCCGGCACGTAGCGCTCGACCAGCGCCTCATCGCCGAATCGCCACTCGCCGGTCTCGAACGGCGAGACGTTGTCGCCGGGCTCGAGGATATGGACGCCGACGCTCGATCCCTCGTTGTTCGGCTTGATGACGTAGGGCCGTTCCATGACGTCGCCGGCCTTGAGCTCGTCGCGGTGCACCAGCCGGCCCTCGGGGAAGCGGATGCCCTGGCCGGTGAGCAACTGTTTGGCCCGCGTCTTGTCCATGGCCAGCGCCGACGCCAGCACCCCGGAGTGGGTATAAGGTATGCCCATGATGTCCAGGAGGCCGACGACGCGGCCGTCCTCGCCGCCGCGACCATGCAGCGCGTTGAAGCACACGTCGGGCCGAGTCTCATCGAGCACCCGGGCGATGTCGCGGCCGACGTCGATTTCGGTGACGCCGTATCCGGCGCGGCGCAAGGCGCCCGCGCACTCGGCGCCGGAGACGAGCGAGATCTCGCGCTCCACCGACCAGCCGCCCATCAGCACCGCGACCTCAATGGTCATGGCCGGCCTCCCCGCGCGCCGCCGCCGGGCCCCGGTGCCGGCCGGCCGATGCGGCGGATCTCCCACTCCAACCGGACGCCTGTGGCGCGCTCGACCCGGCGGCGTATCTCCTCGCCCAGGGCCTCGATGTCGGCGGCGGTCGCCGTGCCGGTGTTGATCAGGAAGTTGCAGTG
>JBHICX010000212.1:0-4731 GCA_046759805.1 Kiloniellales bacterium
GCGTCGGCATGGCCGCCGCTTAAGAAGACGATCCGCGGCTCGCCGAACGAGCGGCCTTGATCGACCGACTTCGCGAACCGGATGTCGGCGGCCGCGTCTTCTCCGACGGTCCAGGCGAGATAGACCGTACCACCCTCGGCATCGACGGCGAGCGAGGGGCCGCGCGCCGGCGCCTGCTTGTCGCCGGCGACATGCAGCGGGTCGGAGAAGCTCACGCCTCCGTCCGTGGACCGGCTGAACCAGAGCTTGCCTTGGTATTCGGTCCAGGCGGCGTAGAGGTGGCCCTCAGGCCCCTGCCCCAAGTCCAGGCTGCCATTGTGCCAAAAGCGCCGGGTCAAGCGTCCCTTGCCGTCGCCGGCGATCGAGTTCGAGAGGTTGATCGGTTGGCCGAAGGTCCTGCCGCCGTCGGTCGAGCGGGCGAAAAAGGCCTCGCCGCCAT
This sequence comes from Kiloniellales bacterium, assembly GCA_046759805.1. Classification (GTDB taxonomy): domain Bacteria; phylum Pseudomonadota; class Alphaproteobacteria; order JBHICX01; family JBHICX01; genus JBHICX01. Next base: position 440 of record JBHICX010000212.1, read on the forward strand.
GGGTGCCGCCGGGAGAAAAGACGATCTCCTGCCACAGGAGGTACGCGTCGTTCGCGTCGCCGGGCCCGATGACGAGCCGCGGCAGCCAGGAGAAGATCCGCGGGCTCTTGGAGACGTTGACCGGCTCGGCGAGCCGCTTCGTGCCGGCGGGCCCGCCTGCGCGGCCGGAGCCGCTCTCGCCGCGCGTGCGCGCGAGCGCAGCGGGCCGACGCGGCGAAGGCCCGTAGACCTGGAAGAAGATGTCGTGCCGGGACTGATCGGCCCAGGCGATCCCGACAAAGCCCTCATCATTGATGGCCACGGTGGGGTCGTCGACGAAATCAAAATCCGACCTGTTCATGCGCCAGGGTCCCCGGTATCCGCCGCCGGCGGCGACCTCGATCCTTTGGTCCCAGGTCACCCCCGACGGGTCCGCCCGCGGCGGAGCTCGCCTCGGCGAAGCCTCTCGCCTCGGCGAAGCCTCCGGCGAAGCCAGGGCCGGCGGAGCCAGGGCGGGCGCTCGCCTCGGCGAAGCCTCCGGCGAAGCCAGGGCCGCGATCAGCACAACCGCCAACGGCACCAACAATCCACGACCGATACCAGCGATGGGAACCGACATTGCCCGGACTCCTCAGGACCGGCCCCGATGACTGTGGCCTTGGCCCCTCTGAGGAAGCGCGAGATTGCGTTTCCGGCGGCGGACAAGTCCAGACCAACAAAGGCCAACGATCAAGAGAAATTGGACGCGTCGCCTCAAACCGCCCGGTGCGCTTTCTCGATCCCTGGTGACGAGGGACACCGACGGCGGTCACTCGACGGCCGTGGTCTCGTCGCAGATGGTCCGGAGTGCCTGCCACTCGGAGTCGCCGAGGGCGTCGTCGCCGTCGCTGGCTCGCTCCCGCAACGCCGCGATCCGGTCCTCGGTCAACGGATGGCTCGAGAACATGGCCAGCGCCTGAGGCATGTCGCCGAACTTTTCCTTCAGGCGCTCGAAGAATCGGATGTCGCCCCCGGTGCGAAGGCCGGCCGCCTTAAGGAAGTCCGCGCCCAGGGCGTCGGCCTCGGCCTCGTCTTCCCGGGTGTACGAGGTGGTGATCAGCATCTGGCCCATGCTGCTAGCCCAGCCAGGGGCCACGGAGCCGCCGAGCAGGACGTCGATCAGAATACCGTGCCCGGTGTTGCGTATCATTCCGCGGGTCGGGTGGCGCTCCACCACATGCGCCATCTCGTGGGCCAGAACCGCCGCCACCTCGTCCGGGGACTCGGCCAAATCGATGAGGCCGCTGAGCACCACGATGTAGCCGCCCGGCAAGGCGAAGGCATTGACGGTCTTGCTGTTCGCGACCGTCACGGTGAAGCTGAAGTCGGTCTCGATCGGCGCCGCCACCCGTTGCGTCAGCCGGTCAAGCGCGGCCCGGCCCGCGGCCGCGGCGCAGATCGGCCCCGCGGCGGCGTCCTCGACGAACAGGCCAATGACCTCGCGCTGGATGGCGCTGCCGGTCGCTTCCTCCCACGACACCGGGACCAGCACAGTCAGGGCGTCCGCAAGCCGCGGCACGCCGTACACCAGCCCGACACCAACGGCGCCGACCGAGGCGGCCATGACCGCGACTGCCCGCCAGGCTCGCCGGCCCATGCGCCGGCGTCCGCGCAGCTGCGGTGCCGCCTGCCACAGCGCCTCCAGGGAAGTCTCGGGCTCGATGGTAAGCCGGGCCCCCTTATCGTCACGCAGGCGCAGGCGGACCGGCCGCCCCGTCTGCACGGCCTCCGCCGGCTCCAGTTCCTCATACGCCCAAAGGGCCAGCCGCGCACCCTCGGCATCGACGATGGCCAGCCCCGTGGACTCGAGATGGACCTGCACCGGATGCAGGCGCGCGGTCTGGCCGTCCGCGTAATTGCCGGCAATCACCGTCGTCACTCACACCCCTCCAACGTCCAGCGCGTCGGCCAGTCCCTCACCCCGGCCAGGCGCCGCCAGGGCGCTTTGCTCGATGGCCTCGAAGTCGACTTCGCCCGAGATGGTCAGGGTCTCGCAAATCCGCATGACCAGCCGCCGCATCACCAGGATCACGTGCAACACGCTGCTCACCATGAAAAACACCAAAAACAGCGGGATCCCGATGATGAAGCCAAGAGTCGGGTTCGGTTGCCACGTACCCGGATCGCCGGCGGCTGATCCCTGAATGACTATGAACGCGGCGGCTATGCCAACGGTCAAGCCGATGAGCATCAAAACGCCGAAACTGGCGAGCCAGTAGGATAGGTAAATCCAGATAAGCGAGCGCGCCTTGAGGCCCGACCCAAAGCGCAGCCCTTCGAAAGTCGTCTCGCCGGCGAGGTATCGGAACTCGTACGCCCGGTACCAGACGTAGAGCACCAAAGCAACGGGCAGCAGGAGGAACATCGCCACGCCCGCACCACCCAACATCAGTGACGTGACCTGGTTTTCGTCGGCGGCAGCGGGTTCCTGCAGATATGTCCCGGCGATCGAAATGCCGACGAACAGGACGATGACGACGGTGACCGGCAGCCAAGCCACGAGCCAGCCCTTGACCAGCGGTCGGGTGCTGCCTTCGAAGCGAAACGGGCGGTTTCCGATCCAGGTGTTCCGCATGCGAATTCCATAGAGCCGGGCCCGCAACAAGGGATAGGCGAGCCCCAGGGTGATCACGGTAATGAGGCTGTAGCCGAAGGCCTTGAACGCGTAAGCGATCGCCGAGCCGGTTTGGGCGCCGCGAATGCCGCGCCAAAGGGTGCGGGTGAGCCGGTAGCGCCGGGCGCGATAGATCGCCAGGTGCAGCAGCCAATAGAGCAATAGGCCGAAGGCGATGTTCTTGACCACCACCGCCCAGGTGCCGAGGGTGACCAGCGCCAGATCGGCGAACCGCGAAACCGCGTAGAGCGGGATCAGGAACGCCAGCACGATCAGGAAGCCGAGAAGCAACTCCTTGGCCAGGCCGGTGTACTCGAACGGCTCGCCCGCCAGGCTCACGTGGCTCCACAGATGGCGGCGGATGTGGGTCTTGCCCCAGAACCGGTAGAGACCGAGGGTGATGACCCCGAACACCGCGTTCCTGAAGGCGATGCGGGCGAGCCTGCCGCGCTCGTCCAAATACGCGAGCGCCCACGATTGGGCGCGCCGCTGGCCCGGGGGAGTGAGGTCGGCCGACTCGGTGACCGAGGACACCGTGCATCCTCCCTTATTGGCACCAGCCGTTGCCGTGGCGATTGTACACGATGTTCTCCGAATACGGGTGTTTGTCGAAGTCCTGGAATGCCGCCTGGTGTCGCGGCGGGCGCTTGTCTGCTATGGTGCGGCGCCCCGGGGGCTTGAGGAAATCGGGAGGTCGCCATGACTGCCGCCATCATCGGCTGGGCCCATACCAAGTTCGGCAAGGCGCCGGACGAGGACGTCGAGTCGTTCGTGGTGCGGGTCGCCAACGAGGCGCTCGAGGACGCCGGCGTGGGCGCGTCGGACGCGGACGCCATCTTCGTCGGCCACTTCAACGCCGGCTTCGTGGCCCAGGACTTCACCGCCTCGTTGGTGCTGCAGGCCGACGAGGGCTTGCGCTTCAAGCCGGCGACCCGGGTCGAGAACGCCTGCGCCACCGGCTCGGCGGCGGTGCATGCGGGGCTCAACGCCATCGCCGCCGGGCGGGCGCGCGTGGTGCTGGTGGTCGGGGTCGAGAAGATGACCGAGCTTCCCGGCCCCGAGATCGGCGGCGTGCTGTTGAAGGCCGCCTACCTCAAGGAAGAAGGCGAGGTCGAAGGGGGCTTCGCCGGCGTGTTCGCCCGCATCACCGGGCAGTACTTCCAGAAATACGGCGACCAGTCCGATGCGCTCGCGCGGATCGCCGCCAAGAACCACCGCAACGGCTGCGCCAACCCGCTGGCGCAGATGCAAAAGGACCTGGGCTATGAGTTCTGCCGCCGGGTGTCGGACGCGAACCCGCTGATTGCCGGGCCGTTGAAGCGCACCGACTGCGCGCTGGTCTCCGACGGCGCCGCGGCGGTGGTGCTGAGCGACCTGGACACGGCGCTGGCGATGCCCAAGGCGGTGGTGTTCCGCGCCCGCCAGCAGGTCAACGACTACCTGCCCATGAGCCGCCGCGACATGACCCGCTTCGAGGGTGCCCAGCTCGCCTGGAAGCGGGCACTCGCCGAGGCCCGGCTCGGCCTCGACGACCTGGACCTGGTGGAGACCCATGACTGCTTCACCATCGCCGAGCTGATCGAGTACGAGGCGATGGGCCTCACGGCACCGGGGCGCGGGGCGGAGGCGATCCTCGAGGGCTGGACCGAGAAGGACGGCC
>JBHICX010000213.1:0-4715 GCA_046759805.1 Kiloniellales bacterium
TCTCGCCACGCCGCTCCCGGCCGTCGGCCACCATCGCCAGCGCGATGGGCCGGTCCAGGGCCGGGCTGAACGTCGTTGACGTCACGTGTCCCAGCATCTCCACCGGCGCGGGCGCGCTCGGATCGGCGACGATCTGGGCGCCCGGTGGGATCGGGCTCTTGCCGTCGTCGGAGAGCAGGCCAACGAGGTGCTTGCGGCCCTCGGGCGCGAGGCCAGGCCGCGCCAGCGAGCGTCGGCCGATGTAGTCCTTCTTCTGGCTTTGCATGCGCCCGAGGCCCAGGTCGTCCGCCGTCACGCGTCCATCGGCCTCTGCCCCCATGACGAAGTGCCCCTTCTCGATCCTGAGGGTGGCCATCGCCTCGGTGCCGTAGGGGATGATGTCGTGGTCGGCGCCGGCGGCGACGATCCGCTCCCACATCCCGAGACCGTAGTCCGCCGGCACGGCGACCTCGTAGGACAGCTCGCCCGAGAAGCTGATGCGGAACACCGTCGCCGGCGCCCCGGCGAGGGTGCCCGAGCTCCAGCCCATGAAAGGCAGGACCTCGTCGCCGAGATCGATGTCGCCATCCAGGCGCTGGAGCACGGCCCGTGCGGAGGGGCCGGCCACCGCCATGACGGCGAACTGGTCCGTGACCGAGGCCACACGTACGTCGAGCTCGGGCCACAGCACCTGCAGGCAGTACTCGACGTGGGTCATTACCGGCCCGGCGTTGGCGGTGGTGGTGGTCATCACGAAGTGGTTCTCCGCCATGCGAGCGGTGGTGCCGTCGTCGAACACTATGCCGTCGTCGCGCAGCATGAGTCCGTAGCGCACCTTGCCCACGGGCAGGGTCCCCCAGCCGTTGACGTAGAGGCGGTTGAGCAGCTCGACGGCGTCGGGCCCCTGGATGTCGATCCGGCCCAGGGTGGACACGTCGACGATGCCGACCTTCGTCCGTACGTGGGCGGCCTCGCGGCGCGACGCCTCGGCCAGACCTTCGCCCGGGCGGGGATAGTAGTGGGGCCTGAGCCAGAGCCCGGCTGTCAGGAACACGGCGCCGGCGCGCTCGTGCCATCCGTGCATCGGTGTGCGCCGGGTCGGCGTGAAGTGGTGTCCCGTCTCGCGCCCGGCGAAGGCGGCCATGGTCACGGGCGTATAGGGCGGCCGGAAGCTGGTGGTGCCGACGGTCCCGATCTCCTCGCCGCGCAGGCCGGCGAGGATGGCCAGGCCGTTCACGTTGCTGGTCTTGCCCTGGTCGGTGCCCATGCCGAGGGTGGTGTAGCGCTTCATGTGCTCGACGGACTCGTAGCCTTCGCGCACGGCGAGGGCGATGTCGTCGAGGGTGACGTCGTCCTGGAGGTCGACGAAACACTTGTCCCGCCGGCGCGGTGGCGGCGGCAACGACCACAGCGCCCGTGGCGGGTTGTTGCCGGCCTCGGCTGAGGCCGGGAGCCGTATCCGCGCGTTCTGCCGACACCCACACGCCTCGGCGGCCGCGGCGCCGGCGGCCGCTCCCTCTTCCAGACAGTCGGCGAGGCGGGTCCGGCCGTTGGCGGCGCCGGCGACACGGATGCCATCTCTCGCACCCGCGGGCCGCAATGCGGCGATGGCTTCGTCGTAGATCAGCCTGCCGCCGGCCTGGCCGTACAGGTGGGCCGTGGGACTCCAGCCCCCGGACACGCACAGAACGTCGCACGGCATCTCCTCGACGGCGCCGGCGATACGCTGCCCTGCCTCGTCGAGCGGTGCGACCGAGACCGCCGACAGCCGGTTGCGCCCTCGGGTCGCGACCACGGCATGCCCGGCGATGGTGCGCAGACCCGCGTCGCGCGCCCGCGCTACGGCCTCGGACGCCTCGGGCCGCAAGTCCACCACCGCCGCGATCTCCACCCCCGCCTCCCTCAGGTCCGCCGCCGCGGCGTACGCGGTGTCGTTGGAGGTGACGACGACGGCACGAGCCCCGACGCGCACCCCGTACCGGTTCGCGTAGACCCTGGCCGCCGATGCCAGCATGACCCCCGGCCGGTCGTTGCCGGCGAACACGAGCGGCCGCTCGATCGCGCCGGCGGCCACGATCGCCTCGCGGGCGCGGACAAGCCACAGGACCTGGCGTGGCGAGAACGCCATGGCCTCGCCGTCGGGCCGGCGCACCGCGACGCCGAACAGGTTCTGGTCGTAGCGGCCGAAGACCGTGGCGCGCGGGAGCATCGTGACATTGGGCATGGCCTCGAGCTCGGACACCGTGGCGCGGACCCACTCCATGGCCGGAGCGCCGTCCAGCTCGACCCTGGCCCCCGCGAGGCCGCCGCCCCACTCAGGGCGCTCGTCGGCGATGATGACGCGTGCGCCGGTCCGCGCCGCCGCGAGCGCGGCCGCGAGCCCGGCCGGACCGCCCCCGGCGACGAGCACCTCAGAGTGCGCGTAACGCTTGTCATAGTCGGGGCGGTCGTTTTCGGTTGGCGCCGTACCCATGCCGGCGGCCCGACGGATTTGGCGTTCGTAACGGCGCCACTGGCTCGCTGGCCACATGAAGGTCTTGTAATAGAAGCCCGCCGGGACCAGGGGCGAAAGGGCGTTTGCCACCGCGCCGAGGTCGCGCTTCAGGCTCGGCCACCTGTTCTGGCTGCGCGCCACCAGCCCGTCGAACAGCTCGATCTGGGTGGCGCGCCGGTTCGGCTCGTGCCGGCCTTGCTCGCCCAGCTCCACCAGCGCGTTGGGTTCTTCCGGTCCGGCGGTGTAGATACCGCGCGGGCGGTGGTACTTGAAGCTGCGCCCGACCAGGCGCACGCCGTTCGCGAGCAGGGCCGATGCCAGGGTGTCGCCGGGATGGCCCTCGAGGGCCTGGCCGTCGAAGGTGAAGCGCAGCACCCGCGAGCGGTCGATCTCGCCGCCGGAGGGCGTCCGGAACCGCTGGGTCACGCCACGCTCTCCTTTGCAGCCGCCGCGCGATCCAAGGGAGCGGTCTCCAGGATCTCGTGGGTCAGCGTATCGCGCCGCACCCGGAACCACTGGCGGCAGCCGGAGCTGTGTTGCCACAGCTCGTCGTGCGGCCCCCGCGGGTTGTCGCGCAGGTAGAGGTAGTCGAACCACTCCTCGTCCGGGGCGGCGAGGGTATCGGCGGGACGGCGCAAAGTGGCGTCGCCGCCGTAGGTGAACTCGATCTGCGCGCGCTCGCCGCACCATGGACAGTGTATGAGCAGCATGTCGCCTCGCTTCAGTGGGCCCAGGGGGTCGGACCCATCCCCTTCTCGTCGAGGGCGTGGCCGGTGGCGAAGCGCTCGAAGGAGAACGCCTCGTTGAGCCGGTGCGGCCGGTCCTGGGCAATGGTGTGGGCGAAGGTCCAGCCCGACGCCGGCGTCGCCTTGAAGCCGCCGTAGCACCAGCCGCCGTCAAAATAGAGCCCCTCGACGGGCGTCCTGGCGATGATCGGGCTGCCGTCCATGGTCATGTCCATGACGCCGCCCCAGCTCCGCATCAGGTGGAGACGTCCGAAGCTGGGGAACAGCTCGAGCGCCGCGGCGACGATGTGCTCGATAAGCGGCAGGTTGCCGCGCTGGGCGTACGAGTTGTAGCCGTCGAGATCGCCGCCGAACACGAGCTCGCCCTTGTCGGTCTGGTTGATGTAGAGGTGCGATGCGCCCGAGGTGACCACCAAGTCGAGGACCGGCTTCAGGGGCTCGGTGACGGCGGCTTGCAGGACATGCGATTCGATGGGCAGGCGCAGCCCGGCCATGGCGGCGACATGGCTCGAGTGGCCGGCCACGGCGATGCCGACCCTGGACGCCCGGATGGCGCCGCGGCTGGTTTCGACGCCGGCGATGCAGCCGCCGTTGCGCCGAATGCCGGTGACTTCGCAATTCTCGATGATGTCCACGCCGCGCCGGTCGGCGGCACGAGCGTAGCCCCAGGCGACGGCGTCGTGGCGCACGATGCCGCCCCGCGGCTGGAGCAGGCCGCCGTGGACGGGGTAGCGCGCGGCGGGGGAGCAGTCGAGGAGCGGCAGGCGCGCGGCCACTTGCTGGCGGTCGAGCAGCTCGGCGTCGATGCCGTTCAGGCGCATGGCGTTGCCCCGTCGCGCCATCTGCTCCATCTGGCTCGGCGTATGAGCGAGGTTGAGAACGCCACGGTGGCTGACCATGAGGTTGAAGTTGAGCGCCTGGCTCAGTCGCTCCCACAGCTTCAGCGAGAACTCGTAGAAATGGGCGTTGGCTTCGAGCAGGTAGTTGGAGCGGATGATCGTGGTGTTGCGGCCGGTGTTGCCGCCGCCGATCCAGCCCTTCTCCAGCACCGCGACGTTGGTGACGCCGTGCTCGCTCGCAAGGTAATGGGCGGTGGCGAGGCCGTGGCCGCCACCGCCGATGATCACCACGTCGTAGGCCGGCTTGGGCGCCGGCTTGCGCCAGGCCTGGGGCCACCTGCGATGGCCGCTCAGCGCGTTGCTGGCCAGGCTGAAGGCCGAGTACCGCACGGCCGCCGCTCCCTCCCCCGAGAAGAACCCGCCGTTACTTTAGGCCGACGCCTCGCTCAGGCAAGCGCGTAGACCAGGTCCATTACCGGAGCCGCGCGCGGTCCACCACGACCATGCGCATCACGGCGCAGTTCGGAATGGCGTGCTCACCCATGACCGGATGGGGCCGCAGCCCAAGCAGGTGCTCCGGGAGGCGGTAGGTCCGCTCACCAACGGTCCAGACCTCCCGGCGACCGTAGTACTTCTCACCGGAGAGACTGATGGGCT
>JBHICX010000214.1:0-4696 GCA_046759805.1 Kiloniellales bacterium
CGGCCCTGGCTTCGCCGGAGGCTTCGCCGAGGCGAGCGAGGCAAGCCCGAGCCGCTCCAGCGCCGCCGGCTCATGGGCCAGGCTGGTCCCCTCCGGCAGGACGCGGAAGGGCACGCCGGCATCCTTGACGAGCGAGACGATGCCGGCGTCCGCCGGGCGCATGACCAGGACCGATCCCGTGCCGCGCTCGGCAAGCGCCTCGGCCAGCGTCAGGCAGCGCTTCACATGGCCGATGCCAAGGCGCGCGTTCCCGTCGGCGCGCAGGACGAAGGGAAGGCTCATGCGCCTCACCGGCCCTTCGCCGCCGCCCGGGCCAGGCACTGGCGGGCCACGGCGTCGCGGTTCAGCTTGCCGCGGTCGGTCCTGGGGATGGTCTCGATCCGAAACCACTTCACCGGCACCTTCTCGATCGCCAGTCGCTCGGCGCACCAGCGCCTGAGCGCCCGCGCATCGACCCGGGTGCCGTCCATCAAGCTCACCGCCATGCCAATGGTCTCCCCTTCGACCGGGTCGGGGATGGCGAAGGCGCAGGCCTCGCGCACCGCCGGGTGGCGTTCCAACAGCAGGTCGATGTCCTCCGGATGCACCTTGAGCCCGCCGCGGTTGATCTCGGACTTGATGCGGCCGGTGAGAAAGGCGCTGCCGTCGGCCTCGATGCGGCCGGAATCGCCGGTGCGGAACCAGCCGTCCTGGAACGCCGCCGCCGTTGCGTCCGGCATCCGGTGGTATTCCTTGAACAGCGACGGCGAGCGGACCAGGAGCTCGCCCGAGCCTTGCCGGACCACCTCGCCCGCCGCCGTCCGCACCGCCATGGCGCCGCCCCAGGCCCGGCCGATGAACCCGTCCTTCGGTTCGCCGTCGGCCGCCGACGCGCCGCCGATCCAGTTGGCGGCCTCGGTGATGCCGTACATGTTCACCACATCCCGGGTGCTGGCCCACGCCATGATTCGCTTCCACAATTCCGCCGACAACGGGGCCGAGCCCACGTGCACGCGCTCGAGCGTGCCGCCGTGCGGCGGTTCAGCCACCGGCAGTACCCGCCGCCACAGGGCCGGCACCGAGCTCATGAAGGTGATGCGCTCATCGTCGATCAGGCGGCCGAGGTTGCCCGTCACCTCGAGATTGGTGCCGGGGGCGATCATGAGGTCGTGGCCGGCGAGAAGCGGGGTGAGGCAGTTGCCAATGAGGCCGTGCCCAAAATGGGTCGGCAGGACGCACAACGTCCGCCGCATCGCCGCCCTCGGAATATGGTCCTGATTGAGCGCGATCCGGGCCGTGAGCGCGCGAAAGCTCAACACGACGCCTTTCGGCGTGCCCGTGGTGCCGGAAGTGAACAGGATCAGCGCCGGGTCGTCGCCCTCGCCGCCGGGGCCGGGCTCGGGCGCCTCGGCCGCGCCGGCCTCGGTATCCAGCACCGGCACGTCCAGTCCCTCGGGGATACGAGTGTTGGCGGTCGCCAGGAGGGCGGCCGGCTTGACCCAACGGGTGATGTTGCGCAGCTCGTCCGCGGCAAGGTTCGGATTGAGACAGGCGGCCGAGGCGCCGGTGTTCCACACGCCGAACAGGTCGGCGAAGAACCGCGGCCCGGCGTCGTGGACGATCAAGACCGTGGCGCCCCTGCCAACGCCGTGCTGACGCATGAGCGCCGCCGTCCGGGCCGCGCCGGCGCGAAGCTCGTCGGCGCTCGTGGTCTCGCCGGTCTGCCACCAGGTGATGCTGCCCAGACGGTCCAGCGAGAACCGTTCGGCCCGTTCCAGCGGCTGGGCGTGGGTCATTGACACCGGCTCATTCCGCGGCGGCTTCGGGCTGATGCGGCGCCTTGTCCCTCAGCTCCGGGAACCGTTCGTAGAACGCATCCGCGAACAGGCCGAACTCCAAAACGTCCACGTAGTCGTTGCCCAGCCGTCGATGGCGCCTGCGCCTGCCCTCGAGCTGAGCGCCGAGCGACGTGGACTTGAAGGTCGAGGCGCGTTGGGGTGCCGGGTTGCCCATCACGAACTTGCGCACGCCGAGACGTTGAAACCCGAAATGGATCAGATGCTTGCCGGCATCGACGATGATCCCCTTCCCCCAGCTCGAGCGTTCGCCGAGCAGATTGCTCACCTCCGCCAGGCCGTTGGCCCGGTCGAACAGATACAGTCCGATATTGCCGACATGCTCGCCGTCGGGCTTCAGGAAGATGCCCAGCAACAAGCGGTCGGGGGAGGCGTTCGCGGCCTCCACGTAGGCGCGCATGTCGTCGAAGGTGAAGGTCTGCCCGCGCCGGTTGCTGAAGCGGCTGACCTCGGGGTCGTTGAGCCAGCCGAGATACCGCTCGCCCAGGTCGTCGGGCCCGAGCGGACGCAGGACCGACTTCTCGCAGCCGACGCGCAGCGCCGGCCCGCCGCATTGCTTCAACAGGCTATCCGTCATCCGGTTCCGCGTCTCGGACCGCATCCACGCAACGGGCGATGTCCGCCACCGTGCGGAAGTTGTCCGGGGTCAGCATCTCGTCGGGTATGGCGATCCCGTATTCCTCCTCGATGAACAGGAGCAGGTCGACGATGCCGTAGGATTCGACGATGCCGGAACGCACGAGTTCCGTCTCCTCGCCGATCTCCCGGCCATTGGCGTGGGTCTCGGCGATGAAGGCGCAGAGCCGCGGGCGCAGGTCCGTGGGCTGGCTCATGGCACCCTCACGCCGCCTCCGGCCGGCAGGTCACGCACCGTCTTCGTCCAAGAGCTCGCGCAGGCGAACGGTATCGAGCCGGTCCGGGTTGTTGTCGCTGGCATACTTGAACCCCTGCGGCACCGGCTTGCCGCCGCGCCCGAGATGGTGCTCGACGACCCTGGCGTCCTGGGGTGGGCAGACCACGTAGCGGTCCGGGAAATCGAGGATGGTCGAGGTGTCCTCCTCCGAGATCAACACCTCGTGCAGCTTCTCGCCGGGCCGGATGCCGACGATATGGGTCGGCGTGCCGGGGCTGATTGCCCGCACCATGTCGATTGTCCGCATGCTGGCCGACTTCGGCACGAAGATCTCGCCGCCCCGCATCATGGCCAGCGAGGAGAGCACGAAATCGATGCCCTGGGCCATCGAGATCCAGAACCGGGTCATGCGCTCGTCGGTGATCGGCAGGCGGGTGGCACCTTCGGCCAACAGGCGCCGGAACAACGGGATGACGCTGCCGCGCGAGCCCAGCACGTTGCCGTAGCGGACCACCGAATAGGTGGTGGGGGCGTTGCCCACCAGGGCATTGGCGGCGACGAAGATCTTGTCCGCGGCCAGCTTGCTGGCGCCGTAGATGTTGATCGGGTTGACCGCCTTGTCGGTGGAGATGGCGATCACCCGCTCGACCCCGCAGTCGAGCGCCGCGGTGACCACGTTCTCGGCCCCCAGCACGTTGGTGTGGATGCATTCGAACGGGTTGTACTCGGCCACCGGGATGTGCTTCAGCGCCGCCGCGTGGACCACCGTGTCGACGTCGCGCATGGCCATGCGCATGCGGGCCGCATCACGCACGTCGCCGATGAAGAACCGCAGGCAGGACCGGTCGCGAAAAGCCGGTGCGTGCTGCATGTCGAACTGCTTCTGCTCGTCCCGCGACAACACGATCAGCCGCCGCGGCCGGAACCGCGCCAGCACCGTCGCCACGAACTTCTGCCCGAATGAGCCGGTGCCGCCGGTGACCAACACCTCCCGGTCGTTCAGGTCGATGGAGATCTCGCCCCCGGTCATCGACGCATTGGTGACGGCCGCCGCCATCGCCGGTCAGGCCTCGCCGGCCGCCGCGCCGAGGCAGTCGCCCAAGGCCGTCACCACCCGGTCCACGTCGGCCTCGGTCATGGCCGGGAACAGGGGCAGGGTCAGGCAGCGCTCGTAATAGGCCCGTGCCCCCGGCAGGTCGAGCCGCCCATAGCGGCGCCGGTAATAGGGCTGCTCGTGCACCGGAATGAAATGCACCTGGGTGCCGACGCCGCGCTGGCGAAGCGCACGCATCAGCCGGGCACGTTCGATGCCGGCGGCGGCGAAGTCCACATGCACGACGTAAAGGTGCCAGGCCGGCGTGCACGACCCCATGCGGGCCACCGGCCTGACCAGCGGCTTGAACGGTGCCAGCCGCCGGTCGTAGCGTCGGGCCAGGGCCCGGCGGCGCGCCACCAGGGCCTCGAGCCTCTTGAGCTGGCTCAATCCCAAGGCGCAATGAATGTCGCTCGCCCGATAGTTGAAGCCCGGCTCAGGCATCTCGTAGTACCAGGGGTTGGCCAGGCTGTCGGCGCCGAAGGCCAGCTCGGCGCTCTCGAACGCGTCCGCGTCGTGCACCATGCCGTGGTTGCGCAGGCGCGCGAGCCGCCGCCGCAATGCGTCGTCGCCGGTGGTGACGGCGCCGCCTTCGCCCATGGCGATGGTCTTGACCGGGTGGAACGAGAACACCGCCATGTCGGCGTAGGCGCAGGCGCCGATGGGCGTCGGCGCCGCCGACGCCGGGTGATAGGTGGCGCCGAGCGCGTGGCAGGCGTCCTCGATCACCGTGAGCCCGTGCTCATGGGCGAGCCCGCGTATCGCCTCGAGATCGGCGCACTGGCCGTTGAGATGCACCGGATAGACGGCCTTCACCCGCCCCTCGCTGGCGCCGGCAAGAGCCGCCTCGAGGTGTTCCGCCTGCATCAATCCGGTTTCCGGATCGACGTCGGCGAACACCACCTCGGCGCCGAC
>JBHICX010000215.1:0-4691 GCA_046759805.1 Kiloniellales bacterium
CCTGGTCGACGGCAACCGGGCGCCGGCGCTTCCCTGTCCCGTGCACACCGTGGTCAAGGGCGATCGGCTGAGCCTGTCGATCGCCGCCGCCTCGATCGTCGCCAAGGTCACCCGCGATCGGCTGATGGCCGAGCTGGCGGCGGGGCACCCCGGCTTCGGCTGGGAGCGCAACGCTGGCTACGGCACCCCTGAGCATCACGCCGCGCTCATCCGCCTGGGGGTAACTGCGCATCACCGGAAGAGCTTTGCGCCCGTCTCTAAGCTTTTGAATCCACGAGACTCTTGACGCGGAATCACGGTTCGCTCATGCTTCCGCCCGGAAGGTTATCCACCGAAGGGCCGGGGCAACCGGCCCGGTGTCAGGCGACGAACGACAAGGCGGGGAGTAGGGCGTGGGGGGCTCTTCCGGGGGGCGGATTCTGGTCGGCGACTGCGTCGAGGTGATGGCGCGCCTGCCGGCCGATTCGGTGCACATGGTGTTCGCCGACCCGCCGTACAACCTGCAGCTGGCCGGCGAGCTGCATCGGCCCGACAACTCGCGGGTCGACGGCGTCGAGGCGGCGTGGGACCGGTTCGACAGCCTCGCCGCCTATGACCGCTTCACCCGCGCCTGGCTTGGTGCGGCGCGCCGGGTGCTGGTCGACGACGGCACCTTGTGGGTGATCGGCAGCTACCACAACATCTATCGCGTCGGCGCCGCGTTGCAGGACCTGGGCTTTTGGATCCTGAACGACGTGGTCTGGTGCAAGTCCAACCCGATGCCCAACTTCCGCGGCCGTCGCTTCACCAACGCCCACGAGACCCTGCTGTGGTGCGCCAAAGACCGGGCCGCCCGCTACACCTTCAATTACGCCGCCATGAAAGCGCTCAATGGCGAGGTGCAGATGCGCAGCGACTGGACCCTGCCGCTGTGCACCGGCGAGGAGCGGTTGAAGAACCCCGACGGCTCGAAGGCGCACCCGACCCAGAAGCCGGAGGCGCTCTTGTACCGGGTAATCCTGGCGGCGAGCCGGCCGGGCCAGGTGATCCTGGATCCGTTCTTCGGCACCGGCACCACCGGCGCCGTGGCCAAGCGGCTCGGCCGCCGCTTCGTCGGCATCGAACGCGAGCCGGCCTACGCCGCCCTCGCCCGGGCGCGGCTGGCCAAGGTCCGGGCCGACCCCGACCGGCGCCTCGTGGAAACCCCGTCCAAGCGCGAGCGCCCGCGCATCCCGTTCGGCTGGCTCGTCGAGCGCGGCCTCCTGGCGCCGGGCGACATCCTCTACGGCGGCCCGCGCGGGCGCTTCACGGCCAAGGTACGCGCCGACGGCACCCTCGTCACCGATGGCGCCACCGGCTCCATCCACCGCATCGGTGCCCGGGTCCAGGGTGCTGCGGCGTGCAATGGCTGGACCTTCTGGCACCTGGCCGTGAACGGCCAACTGGTGCCGATCGACCTGTTGCGCGAGAAGCTGCGCGCGGAGTTAAACTAGGGATCAGAGGTCAGGGATCAGGTATCAGCAAGAGCACCGTACTGATACCTGATCCCTGATAGCTGGAAACTGAGATGCCTGAACGCCACCTCCATACCCTGCCGGCGGACCTGCCGGTGCCGGAAGACGACGGCGCCTGCGACCACCTGCCGGGAACGAGACTGCCTTCGGTTGCACTCCCCTCCACCGCCGGCGGCTCGGTGGATTTGTCGGCGCTGTCGGGACGCACGGTGGTGTTCTGCTATCCGCGCACCGGCCGGCCGGACCAGCCGGGGCTGGTGCCCGGCTGGGACCAGATCCCCGGCGCCCGCGGCTGCACGCCGCAGGCCTGCGCCTTCCGCGACCACACCGACGAGATCGAAGCGCGGGGCTGCCGGCTCTACGGGCTCTCCACCCAGGACACCGAGTATCAAAAAGAGGCGGCGGCGCGCCTCCACCTGCCGTTCGCGTTATTGAGCGACGCCGATCTCGGCTTCGCCCGGGCCTTGCGCCTGCCGACCTTTACCGCTGCCGGAATGGTGTTCATCAAGCGCCTCACGCTCATCATCCGGGACGCGGTGATCGAGACCGTGTTCTATCCGGTGTTCCCGCCGGACCGCAGCCCCGATGAGGTGCTGGCTTGGCTCGACCGCCAGGCTGAGGCGCCATCCCCCACATCGGACTGAGGCCGGGCCGCGTGCTACACTCGCCCTAACGGGCCACCGCCCGCGGAGCCTACGATGATTGCCGCCCGCGCCGACGTCATCGGTAGCCTGTTGCGCCCGCCCGAGCTTTTGCAAGCGCAGCAGGACCTCGCCGCCGGGCGCATCAGCCGCGCCCGGTTCAAGCCGATCGAAGACCGCGCCGTCGACCAGTGTGTCAAGCTGCAGGAGGAGGCCGGGCTCGAGGTGGTCACCGACGGCGAGATGCGCCGGCTTTCGTTCCAGAGCCAGCTCATGCAGGCGGTGGACGGCTTCGGCGAGTGGGACATCGACGCCTTCCTGTGGGGCGAGTGGCACGGGGACGAGGGCGAGTGGACCCGCGAGCGCCCGCAAAGCCTCGGCGCGGTCTCGAAGCTCGCGCGCAAGCGCCACCTGTCGGCCGAGGAGTTCACGTACCTGCGTGCCCGCACCACCAGGACGCCGAAGGTGACCCTGCCGAGCCCATCCTTGTTTGCCAACTTCTGGTCACCGGCGCTCTCCCGCGACGCCTACCCCCGCCTCGACGACTTCTTGGGCGACGTGACCCAACTCCTGCGCCAGGAGGTCGAGGAGCTGGTGCGCTTGGGGTGCACCTACATCCAGATCGACGCCCCCCACTACCCGCTGCTCATAGACCCCAAGACCCGCGGCTTCTACGAGTCCCAGGGCTGGAGCGTCGACGAGTGGCTCGACCTCGGCATCACCCTCGACAACCAGCTGATGCAAGGGGTCGGTGACGACGTCACCTTCGCCTTCCACCTGTGTCGCGGCAACCAGGCGAGCCGCTGGCTGGCCGAAGGCGGCTACGATGCGATCGCGCGGCCCATCTTCCAACTCATCGCCGCCGAGCGCCTGATGCTGGAATACGACGACGCCCGCTCCGGCGGCTTCGAGCCGCTCTCGGAGGTGCCCGACGACAAAACCGTGGTCTTGGGCCTCGTCACCACCAAGCGCCCCGACCTCGAGTCGGTGGACGACCTCGCCCACCGCATCGAGGAAGCGAGCCGGCACCTCCCCCTCGACCGCCTGGCCATCAGCCCGCAATGCGGCTTCTCCACCTCGATCGTGGGCAACGACCTCACGATCGAGGATCAGTGCAACAAGCTCAAAGTGCTCTGCGAAACCGCCCAAAGGGTGTGGGGGTAGGGGGCTTCCCGACGACGGCTGGCGAGCCGCGCCGGTCCATGGTGCCGATTCGGGCGTGTCACCTCCCTTCCAGGCTGCCCGTCTGTTCCTCCGCCGGCTGCGGGCCGCCCGCGGGTTCCTCCGGTGGCTCCAGGCGCCAGCCGGTGCGGGCGCGGCGCCACAGGAGATAGCCGCCGACGCCCAAGAGGCTGAGGCCGAAGCCGCGGCGCACCCAACCGTCCATCAGAAGCATCGGGCCGGCGACGGCGAGACAGAGGAGGGGCATGTAGACGAGGGTCCATTTGCGCCGGCCGCGGGCCGCCTGGTACCAGGGGAAGACCGCCGAGAACGAGGCGATCACCACGAAGAACAGCGACCACGGCGATGGCCCTCGGTTCGGTCTTGGAAAGAATCCTGCCGACGATGTGGCTCATTACGCGGTCTCGAAAGCTCTCATGGACGCTCACGCGATCTCAAGAACATCCCTCTCGGAATAGGGATCGATCTCGACGTGGAGGGTTTTCACTTCCGCTCTCGGAACCTTTCGCCGGTTCACCGTTCGCATTTTTATCAGCCGGGCCGATTCGAGCTTGCCGAGGGTGCGGGTGAGATTCGATGCGGCCCGGCCGGTCCACTGCGCCAACTGGGCGATCGACTGCGGCTTTCGGTCCCGGATGACGGCCAGCAGGCGACGGTTCTCCGGCGTCAACAGCCGGGTCAGCGCCTCGATCGAGTTGAAGCTCGGATGCGCCGCATCGGCGGGGGCCTTCCTTTCGCCCCTGGCGACGGCCTTCATTTCTTCCTTGAGGGCTTCGTGGCCAATGATCCTGTAGCGGGTCATCGTTTCCTCCTTTCTTCGCCTACGGCGACCACATCGAGCCGGACGTTTCGCTCTTTCAGGACGCGGGCGACCTCGTCGAAGAAGTCCTCGATCAATGTCTCGGCATCCCGAAATCGATAGGGGCGCCCCTTGTCATCCTCGGTCCGGTGCCAATGATCCGCGGCTTCGGGCCTTGCCTTGGCCCGGGAGCCGCGCGCCCGGACCGCGTGGGCGTTGTCGAAGCCGACCAACCGAACGCCGTCCGGGTCATGGAGCGTGAAGGAATAACGTAGCCCATGGGGTCGTTCGGCGCTCTCCTTCGCGCGCCTGATCTCAAACCGAACATGATACCCGCCTTCGTACCAGTGGGTGCGGCCGTCGAAGGCCAACAGAAATTCCAGCGTATGCTCCGGCGGCTGTCTGCTAATACCTATCATATCCGCACATGATATGCAAAAGGATTTGTCGCAAGGTTAGGGGTCATATTAGCGGTCCTTGATCTTGACCCGGACCCGGCCGGAACACGGAGACTTGAACACGGTCGCTCGCCGTCTTCGCCGAGGTCGAGCCAGGCGCCGGCACGGCGCTTGCTCG
>JBHICX010000216.1:0-4633 GCA_046759805.1 Kiloniellales bacterium
GCCTTCAACGACGTGCAGCGGGCGCGCCAGGACAAGGACCGGCTGCGCAACGAGTCCGAGGCCTACGCCAACGCGGTGGTGCCGCAAGCGCGCGGCGACGCCGAGCGCCTGATCCAGGAGGCGTCCGCGTACAAGGAGCGGGCGATCAAGGAAGCCGAGGGTGAGGCGCAGCAGTTCCTGAAGGTCTACGAATCGTACGCGGCGGCGCCGGAAGTCACCCAGAAGCGCATATACCTGGAGACCCTGGGCATGGTGCTGGGCAACTCGAACAAGATCGTGATCGACAGCAACGCGCAAGGCGGGACGTCCGGCGTGGTGCCGTACCTGCCGTTGCCGGAGATCCAGAAGCGGATCCAGCGGCAGGCCACGGGAGGGACGACGCAATGAGCAGACGCCTTCTCCTGGCGCTCGGCATCGTCGTCATCGCGGCCGGCGTCCTCGCCTACAGCACGCTGTTCACGGTGCATCAGACCCAGCAGGCCCTGGTGCTGCAGTTCGGCGAGTGGAAGCGCACGATTCAAGAGCCGGGGCTCCACTGGAAGCTGCCTTTCATCCAGAACGTCGAATATTATGAACGCCGGGTCCTGGACCTGGATCCACCGAAGGCCCAGGTGCAGCTCACCGACAAGAAGCGCATCAACGTCGATGCCTACGTCCGCTACAAGATCGTCGATCCGCTGACCTTCTATCAGAGCGTGCGCACCGAGACGGCGTTCCGCGACCGGTTCGGCCGGATCGTCGAGGCCGGGCTGCGCGCCGAGGTGGCCAAGGTGTCGCTGTCCGAGCTTCTGTCGGAGAAGCGGATCGACATCATGCACGCTGTCCGAACAGACGTGGACGAGAAGGCCAAGGACTTCGGCATCGAGCTCGTTGACGTGCGCATCGGCCGCACCGACCTGCCGGAGGAGACGAGCCAGGCGGTCTATAACCGCATGCGCTCGGAGCGCGAGCGCCAGGCCCGCGAGCTGCGCGCCGAGGGTGGCGAGGAGGCGCTCAAGATCCGCGCCCGCGCAGACCGCGAGAAGGTGGTCCTGGTGGCCGAGGCCGAGCGCCAGTCCCGCATCCTCAAGGGGGAGGGAGACGGCGAGCGCAACCGCATCCTCGGTGACGCCTATGGCCGTGATCCCGAGTTCTTCGCCTTCTACAAGTCGATGGAGCAATACCGCGAGGCCCTGGCCGCCGGCGACACCACCATGGTGCTGTCGCCGAACAGCGACTTCTTCCGCTTCTTCGGCAGCCTGACCGGGAGGCCGCCGGGCGAGGGCGGCACAGGCGGGTCCGACTGACCGGCGCGGCCTCACAGGCCGCCCGCGGGCGACGCCCGAACCGGATGGCCCGCGCCGATGACGGAGCTCCTGACCGCGTTCGCCCTGGTGCTGGTCATCGAGGGTGTGCTGTACGCGCTGTTCCCGGAAGCCATGCAGCGAATGATGACGCGGGCCCTGGAATTGCCCCCCTCGACGCTGCGCTACGGCGGGCTGGCGCTGGCCTTGGTGGGGCTGGTGCTGGCCTGGATCGTCAGGGGTTGAGGCGGCGGCCGGCTGGGGCTGGTCAACGCCTCATTTCCGACATATCTTTCGACTACAGGGCAACAATATCCTGTTAACTCATGTGGACCATCATCGCGGGTTGCTCGAATGCATGCTTGGCCGACGGGCGAGGCCCCCGTCAGGGTCGGCTTGCGGCGAGCAACCCAGCGGCGGTGGTCGCCCCTCTTATGGTTCAAGGGAGGCGTTCGTTGAGGCACCATCTTATTGACCATCCGGACGCCAGCGGGAGCTTGGCCCCGCGGGCACGGCCGCTCATGCTGGCGGCGGTTGCGGCCACGGCGCTGACATGGGGGCCGGCGTTTGCCGAGGCCAAGGCGCCGCCCGAGAGCTTTGCCGACCTGGCGGAGGCTTTGCTGCCGGCGGTAGTCAACATCTCCACCACCCAGAAGGTCCGCGGGCCGCGCCCGGAGATGCCCCAGTTCCCGCCGGGATCGCCCTTCGAGGAGTTCTTCAAGGAGTTCTTCGATCGCCAGCAACGCCGTGGGGCGCCGCGGCGCTCCACCTCGCTGGGATCAGGGTTCATCATCGCCAGTGACGGCTACGTGGTGACCAACAACCACGTGATCGAGGGCGCCGAGGAGATCACCGTCACCCTGCAGGACAACACCGAGCTCGAGGCCGAGATCGTCGGCCGCGACATCAAGACCGACATCGCCTTGCTCAAGGTCGAGCCCGAAGGCGAACTGCCGTTCGTGAGCTTCGGCGACTCCGACGAACTCAGGGTCGGCGACTGGGTGATCGCCATCGGTAACCCGCTTAACTTCGGCGGCACTGTTACCGCCGGCATCGTCTCGGCGCGCGGCCGCGAAATCGGGTCGGGCCCTTACGACGACTTCATCCAGACCGACGCGTCGATCAACCGGGGCAACTCCGGCGGCCCGCTGTTCAACCTCGACGGCAAGGTGATCGGCATCAACACGGCGATCTTTTCGCCGACCGGCGGCAGCATCGGCATCGGCTTCTCGATCCCGGCGGCCCTGGCCCAACCGGTAATCGATCAGTTGCGCCAGTTCGGTCGCACGCGCCGCGGCTGGCTGGGCGTGCGCATCCAGTTCGTGACCGACGAAATCGCCGAAAGCCTGGGTCTCGGCATGGCGCGCGGGGCCCTGGTGGCGAGCGTGACCGAGGGGGGGCCGGCGGAGCGGGCGCAGATCGAGGCCGGCGACGTGATCCTGAGCTTCGACGGCAAGCCGATCAAGCGCATGCGCGAGCTGCCGCGCATCGTCGCCGACACCCCGCCGGACCGGAAGGTGCCGGTCACCGTCTGGCGCAAGGGCGTCGAGCTCACGCTCGATGTCACCATCGCCGAGCTCGAGGAGTACGAGCAGGCGACGCTGGTGGCGAAAAAGGCCGACGAAGCCGACAGCGACATCGAAGCCCTTGGGCTGTCGCTTGCCGCACTGTCGGTCGAGCTGCGCGAGCGCTTCGAGCTGGAGGACTCGGCGGCCGGCGTGGTGGTGACCGACATCAGGCAAGACAGCGCCGCCGCGCGCAAGGGGCTGCGCCCGGGCGACCTCATCGTCGAGGTCGGCCAGGAGGAAGTGAGCGCCCCAGGCGATGTGGCGCAAAAGGTCGCCAAGGCCAAGGAAGACGGCCGCAAGTCGGTGCTGTTGCTGGTCGACCGCCAGGGCGACCTGCGCTTCGTGGCGCTTCGCGTCGACCAAGGCTAGCGCATCAACTCCGCGCCGGCGGCGGTTCAATTCAACGCGGAGCGGCGCCGAGGGAGTAAGGAAGGGAGATAGGGGGATGAGGGGGATAAGGAGATAAGAATGATTGCGCGCCGCAGGCGCGCTTAAAGAGTCATCCCCTAATCTCCCATCATCCCCTTATCCCCCTTCCCTTACTCCGCGCTTCTCTCCGTGTCCTCTGCGTTCTCCGCGCTGGGTTTGGCTCATGATCGAAGCGGCGCCCATCGTCCGCCGGCATACCCCGCGTCAGGCCAGGATCTCTGAGGCCCGGTAGCCCTGCAGGTACAAGACCGCCGTGAGGTCGCCGTGGTCGATACGGACCTGGGCGCGGGCGGCGAGCATCGGCTTGGCGCGGAAGGCCACGCCGAGCCCGGCGGCCTCGATCATCTCCAGGTCGTTGGCGCCGTCGCCGACGGCCAGGGTTTCGGCGGGCGAGAACCCGCGGGCGCCGGCAATGCGCCGCAGCGCATCGGCTTTACCCCGGCGATCGAAGATCGGCTCGACGACGCCGCCGGTCAGCGCGCCGTCCCGGATCTTCAGCCGGTTGGCCAGGTCCTCGTCGAACCCGGCCATACGCCGCACCCGCCCGGTGAAGAAATCGAAGCCGCCGGAGACCAGCACGGTGTGGGCGCCGTGGGCGCGCATGGTGCGGACCAGGGCCACCGCCCCCGCCTCCAGCCGCAGCCGGGTCAGGCTGCGCTCGAGCACTCCCAAGGGCAGGCCCGTCAGCATGGCGACGCGGCGGCGGACCGCCTGGGCGAAATCGATCTCGCCGCGCATGGCGCGCGCCGTGATCGGCGCGATCCGGTCCTCGAGCCCGGCCTCGGCGGCGAGTTCGTCGAGCGTCTCGCCGCTGACGATGGTAGAGTCCATATCCGCCACCAGGAGCCGCTTGCGCCGCCCGGCGTCGGGCTGTATCGCCACGTCCACCGGCAACCGGTCCAGGGGCGCGCGCACCGCCACCGCGGCGTCGCCGGGGTCGAGGCCGGTGAAGGCGAGGTCACAGGCGACACCCTCGGCAAGCCAGTCCGGGTCGCCGCAGGTGGCGCCACGGGCTTGCAGCGCCTGGCGGGCCGCCGCTACCGCCTGGTTGTCCACGGAACGATCGGCCGGGTTGCCGATGAAGGTAAGCACGAACGACATGGCGCGATATTGCTGGCCCGGCGGTGGCAAGACAAGGACGCGGCGATGACCCGGCCGGTGTTGGTGATCGCCGGCCCGACGGGCAGCGGCAAGTCGCCGCTGGCGCTGGCCGTGGCCCAGGACCTCGGCGGCACGGTGATCAACGCCGACAGCATGCAGGTATACCGGGAGCTCGAGGTGTTGACCGCCCGCCCCGGCCCCGAGGCCCTGGCCCTGGTCCCGCACCGGCTCTACGGCGTGCTACCGGCGGCG
>JBHICX010000217.1:0-4606 GCA_046759805.1 Kiloniellales bacterium
GACTGCGGGACGAAGGGCCGGTCGGCGGCCTTTTCCACTCCACCTGCTGATGCCGTCGCACCAACCCAACAGCCGTTGCCAGCCGGCTCAATTCAGCCCCTCGTCATAGAGCTTGAGGAGGGCGATCGGGTCGCTTTCGCCCTCACCGCGCGCCACCAGGAAGCGATAGAGCCCGCGCGCCTGGTCGCTCATCGGGGTCGGGGTGGTGGTCTTCCGGGCCAGATCGTAGACCATGTCGAGGTCCTTCAAGGCCTGCCGGGCGAAGGCGGCAGGGGGCTCGTACTGGCGCGCCACCATGCGCGGGAACATGTGCCGCAAGAGATTGCTGCCCGCGTAGCCGTCGGCCAGGCATTCGGGAATCTTCGCCACCTCGACGCCGGAATTCTCGCCCAGCTTCAGCGCCTCGGCCAGGACCGCGAAATTGGTCAGAACCAGCACCTGATTGATCATCTTGGTGGTCTGCCCGGCACCCACCGGCCCCATGAGCGTCACCCTGGCGGCCAGATCGTCGAGCACCGGCCGCACCCGTTCCAGCGTCGCCGGGTCGCCGCCGGCCATGACGGCGAGGCTCCCCGTCTCCGCCGCGGGCGGGCCGCCGGAGACCGGCGCATCGATCCAGGCCATGCCGCTGTCTGCGGCAAGCCGCTCGGCCATGCGGCGCGTCGCCTCGGCGTCGGTGGTCGATAAGTCGACCAGGACCTGCCCGGGGCTTGCGGCCTCGGCGACGCCCTCGGGCCCGAATACCGCCTCCTCGACCGCCGCGGTGTGGGTGACGCACAGGAGGACCACCTCAGCGCCGCGGGCCACCGCGGCCGGCGAGTCGACGCAAGCTAGGCCGCGTTCGGACAGGGCCTGCATCTTGGCCTCGTCAATGTCGAAGCCGATTGCCGTCCAGCCGCGCTCGCGCAATCGCTTGGCCATGGCCGAGCCCATGAATCCGAGGCCGATCAGGCCCACATGCATGTTCTGTTGCGTCATTTCCTTGCCTCCGGGCGCCCGTCATTCAGGCGATAGGTCCGCACCGCGTTATCGTGGAACAGCTTGGAGATTTCCTCGACAGGGAAATCCTGGGTGATCTCCCGAAAGCCGGCAAGAATGGTCGTGAAATCTGCGACCAGGCCGTCGACGGGGAAGTTGCTGGCGAACATTGAGCGCTCGCTGCCGAAGATGGCGATGGCGTTGCGCACGATGACGCGGTTGTCATTCACCGTCCAAGGGCGGCCAGGGACGCCAATGCCGGAAATCTTCAAGGTGACATTGCCGTGCGCCGCCATCCCGTCGAGGGCCGTCCGCCAGGCCCCGAGGCCGTCCTCGCTGCGGTCGGCGGGCAGGCCCGCATGGTCGATGAGGATCCGGGTCTCGGGGAAGTCCGCCGCCAGCTCCGCCGCGGCGTCGAGGTGCCAGTAGGGAGTCTGCAGGTCGAACGACATTCGGTGGCGGGCCAGCATCGCAAAACCGCGGCGCCACGCCGGGTCGTCCATGGATCCGGGGGCGCCGCGCCGCGCCTCCCTCGGATCGGCTGCCGCCGTCGGCTTGTGGCGGACGCCGCGCACCAGCGAGAAGCCGGCCTGGGCCTCTAGCACCTCCTCGACGTCCGCCCGATCGAGCCAGGCCTGAGTGACGCAGGCCGAGGGCAAGTCGGTCCGTTGGGCGAGCCCCTCGAGCCACCGGGTCTCGCCCACCGGATCGGCGGGGTCGTGCTCGGCCTCCACATGCACCACCCCGGCGATGGTGAAGGCGCTCGCATCCCGGCGGTAATCGGCCGGCAGGTAGCTGCGCCGGATCGCCGAATAGTCGCCGTAGCGGAAAGAGATGGGCTCGGGATCGCAAAGCCAGGGGTAATAGTGAGCCTCCAGGTCCCAGAAATGGGCATGGGCGTCGATGATCGGCAGCGGATCGACGGCCGTCGCTTCTCCGCTGTTCGTCACCGCTGGCCCTGGGACCGACCGCCGGCGAAGCGCAGTGCCAGGTCGAAGGCGCGGCCGATCGGCTCCGGGTTGGCGACCCCTTGGCCCACGATGTCGAAGGCGGTCCCGTGCGCCGGCGTCGTCACCGGGAAGGGAAGGCCCGCCAGCACCGTGACCCCGCGGTCGAAGCCCATGAGCTTCATGGCGATCTGGCACTGGTCGTGGAACATCGAAACGACGCCGTGCAAACCCTCGCGCCGAGCCCTGACGAAGATGGTATCCGCAGGCAGCGGGCCGACCGCGTCGATGCCCTGACCGCGGGCCGCCTCGACGGCGGGCGCGATCACCTCGATCTCCTCGCGCCCGAAGCGGCCGCCCTCGCCGGCATGCGGATTGAGCGCCGAGACCGCGATCCGCGGCCCGGCAATCCCGCTGGCTTGAAGGGTCCGGTTGAGGATGGCCACGGCGTCGCCTATGGCCTCAACCGTGATCTCAGCGGCGACCCGGGCGAGCGGAATGTGCGATGTCACCCGCGAGGCCCACAACCCATCGACCGTGTTCAGTTCGCAGACGTGCTCCCCGCAACCGACGTGATCGGCCAGAAACCTCAGCTCGTCCTCGTGGTCCAGGCCGCCCTCCATCATGGCCTGCTTGTTGAGCGGTGCGAAGACCACGGCGTCGACCTCGCCGCTGGCCGCCAAGTCCGCCGACCGGCGGAGCAGGTCCAGGACGTGCGCGCCGGCTTGGGCGCTGACTTCGCCCGGCCGACAGGCGTCTCGGCCCGGCAACGGAACATCGATGAGCGCGACGCCCCCGGCGTGGCGCGGGCGCCCGCCCTCGGCCACCTCGTCGACGGCGAGGCGAACTTCCGCGGTCCGCTGTCCGGCGGCGAACACCTCGCGGTCGCCGAGCACCAGCACCTCGGCGCCGGCGCCGACACCCGGCCTGGCGAGCAGCTTGGCGGCGACCTCGGGGCCGATGCCGCAGGGGTCGCCGAGCAGAAGGCAGATTCGCGGTTTGGACATTTGACCGGCGCTTTCCTTGGCGTACTCAGCCGTGCGCAGGACGGCTAGAGCCGCGATCGCACAACACGATTCATCGCCAGGCTGCGATGCCTCGCCGTAGCATTCTGCCCGCCATCATCTGAGACCACAACCACTCGGTGCACCCTGAAAGGCCCTTACAGGAGCTCAAGCCAATCCCGACCATCAACATGGCGATATCAGGGTACCGGCATCGGTGTTTTCGGTATGATGGCGTTTCCCCGCCACCGACGCACCATGTGGCCGAGCCTGACGTATTCTCAATTGTCAAGGCCAGCCAGTTTAGGCACAATCCGGGACGGAGGTGTCTAGGTGTCGCCCGTCACACGTTACGCGAAAAGCGGCGATGTTCACGTCGCCTACCAGGTCTTTGGCGAGGGTCCCGTGGACCTCGTACTGGCGCCCGGCTTCGTCTCCCACATCGAGAACTACTGGGATGAACCCAGCTGCGCGCGATGGCTTAACCGGCTCGCAAGCTTTTCCCGCGTGATCATGTTCGACAAGCGCGGGACCGGGCTCTCGGATCGAGTGAGCGACCTCCCTGGCATGGATCAGCGCATGGACGACATGCGCGCCGTCATGGATGCCGTGGGGGTCGAACGGGCCGCGCTGATGGGAATCTCGGAAGGAGGCTCGCTTGCCTCCATGTTCGCGGCGCATAACCAGGCACGATGCCAGGCGCTGGTCCTGTATGGCGCCTTCGCGCGCTTCACCTCGTGGATCCCGACGGAAGAATCCTTGGAGCAGCTGTTTGCCTACATGGACAGCGATTGGGGCAGCGGCAAAAGCCTGCCGATGTTTGCGCCATCCCTGGCCGATGATCCCACCTTCCAACAGTGGTGGGGCAAGTTCGAACGGCTCGGCGCAAATCCGGGTGCCGCGATCGCGCTGGTGAAGATGAACAGCCAGATCGACATCACGGAAATCCTTCCCACCATTCATGTGCCGACGCTGGTCATTCACCGGACCGATGACGTAACTGTCAACATCGAAGGCGGTCGGACACTTGCCGAACGCATCCCCAACGCTCGCTTGTTCGAACTGCCCGGGGTAGATCACATCCCCTGGGTCGGCGAGAACGCCGAGGAGTACCTGCAGGAGATCGAAGAATTCCTGACCGGCGAAAAGTCGGCGCCGATCATCGACCGGGTCCTGGCGACCGTCCTTTTCACCGACATCGTGGACTCGACCGTGCGCGCCGACGCCCTCGGAGATCAGGCCTGGCGCGATCTGCTGGGCGCCCACGACAAGACGGTCCGCCGGGAACTGGAGCGGTTTCGAGGCAACGAGATGAAGTCGCTCGGCGACGGGTTCCTCGCCACGTTCGACGGTCCGGGACGCGCCATTCACTGTGCCCGCGCCATCAGCGAATCGCTGCGCCAGCTTGGCTTGCCGGTCCGCATCGGCGTCCACACCGGCGAAGTCGAACTAGTGAGCGACGACGTCCGCGGCATCGCCGTGCATATCGCCTCCCGTGTCGCCGGTCTCGCCGGGCCCGGTGAGACCCTGGTGTCGCGGACGGTCAAGGATCTCATCGCCGGCTCGAATATCGCCCTCGAGGATTTCGGTGTTCATTCACTAAAGGGCGTACCCGAGGATTGGCAGCTCTTCCGGGTGTCCGGGTAACGGGCCGAGCCCAAGCTGTCTTGACTGCAG
>JBHICX010000218.1:0-4590 GCA_046759805.1 Kiloniellales bacterium
GGGGCGCGCCGCATGACCGTTCTGTGGCTGGGGGAGATTTCACTTGACGGGCTTGCGAGGCATTGCCGCGCTGGTGGTCTTGGCGGGCGCGGCGTCCGGCGTGTCGACCATCGGGATGGCGTCCGGGGACGACGCGGATGAGGCGCCGGCCGTGTTCACCGAGGCGTATCTCAACGATCCGGCCAACGTCGAGGCCGGGAAGGCAATATGGGAGGAGCATTGCCGGCTTTGCCACGGCTATGCGTCTTATCCCAGCACGGTGCCAAAGCTGAAGCCCGAGCGCTATAACGCCGATTTCGTCTTCAGCTGGGTAACCTACGGCTATGGCAACATGCCGGCCTGGCAGGAGGTCTACACGCGCGAGGAACGGATGAACGTCGTCGTCTATGTCCTGAGCAAGGAGTTCTCGCCCTGAGGCGACCCCAGGTCCGCCCACGGCGTGAGTGACCGGCATCGGGATCTTGCGCGCAGGCTTCCCAACTGACTACTGCATCGGCGCCGGCACGACTTGGTATATCTCCGTGTCGCCGACCCGGTGCATCCCATCGCCGGGAGATTCCTGACGACCGCGGTTGGACACGCCGGCGATCGAGCAGCGCACGCGGTTCGAGGGCAACTCGATCCTGCGCGGCGGCCGCGAGCCGGTGATCGAGGAGCCGAAGGTCAAACGCTCCATGGACGAGCTCATCATCGAATAGGGCGCGCCATGACTTTCGATTTCCGGGATCAGCCCCAGAGGGCACGGGGGGCGGGATCGATCAGGCTGCCTCGATAGCGTAGGCCCGGTTGGCGATCCTCGGCCAACAGCAACGGGCCGTCCAGGTCGACGTAGTCCACCAAGCCCGCAACCAGGAGGGCCGGGGCCATGGCCAGCGAGGTGCCGACCATGCACCCGACCATGAGGTCCAACCCGGCCTCGCGGGCGGCGGTCACCGCCGCCAGGGATTCGGTGAGCCCGCCGGCCTTGTCGAGCTTGATGTTCACGTAATCGTAACGTCCCAGCAGTCCAGGCAGCGAGCCGCGGTCGATGAAGCTCTCGTCGGCGCAGACCGGGATCGGTCGGGCGATCTCGGCCAGCATATGGTCGCTGCCGCGGGGCAGGGGTTGTTCCAGCAGCTCCACGCCCAGCTCCGCCAAGCCCCGCAGCTGGCTGGCTAGACTCTCACCGGTCCAGCCCTGGTTGGCATCGGCGATCAGGCGTGTCTTCGGGGCCGCGGCACGTACCGCGGCCACCCGCGCCAGGTCGCCTCCGCCGCCAAGCTTCAACTTGAGCAGTGGCCGTTCGGCATTGCGCGCCGCGGCCTCGGCCATCTGCTCCGGAGTGCCCAGGCCAATCGTATAGGCGGTGGTGATCGGCGCCGGCGGCGCCAGATCGGCGATCCGCCAAGCCGGGCAGCCCGACTGCTTGGCCTCGAGGTCCCACAGGGCGCAATCGACCGCCGAGCGCGCGGCGCCGGCCGGCATCACCCGGAGCAGCGCGTGGCGATCGATTCCGGATTCGATTGCCGGGCGCGCGGCCTCGATCTCATCGACCACCTTTGGAGCGCTGTCATCGAAGGCGTCCGCGCGTTCGCACTCGCCCCGGCCCACCTGGCCGCCCTCGGCGATTTCGACGACCACGAGTTCGGCCCTGGTCTGCACCAGCCGGTAGACCACGAAGGGCTCGATCAAGGGCCGCGACTCGGCCCGCACGGTCAACGCACGCATAGGCTCACACCAAGGCGTCCACGATCGGCCCAACGCCGGTGCGCACCGGGTCGACGCAGGGCAGCTCCAGGCGGGCCGAGGTCTCCTCGAGGATTGCCGCCGCCGATCGCGGGTGCAAGTTTGCGGTGTTCAGGCTGACGCCCACGAAGCGCACCTTCGGATTGGTGAGCCGACCGGTCCTCAGGTTTAGATCGATGCACTCCTCCAGCGACGGCAATGGCCAGTTGGACATGCCGTCGATGCCTTTGCGGCCGGCCTCGTGGCAGAGCACCAGGGCGTCCGGCTGGGAGCCGTGCAGCAACCCGAGAGCCACCCCGGCATAGGAGGGGTGGAACAACGAGCCCTGCCCCTCGATCACGTCCCAGTGGTCCGGATCGTGGGCCGGGGAAAGCGTCTCGCTCGCACCGGAGACGAAATCGGAGATCACGGCATCGACGCAGATGCCGCCGCCGGCGATGAAAATGCCGGTCTGTCCCGTGGCGCGAAAGTCGACCTTCATGCCCCGTTGCCGCATTTCCTGCGCGATCGCGAGGGCGGTGAACATCTTGCCGACGCAGGTGTCGGTTCCAACGGTGAGCAGGCGCTTGCCCGGACGCCTGTCTCCGGTGCCGCAGGGGAGCTCCCCGGGCGGATGGCGAATGTCCAAGACCCGGCGACCGGTTGCGGCGGCGGCATCCGCGATCTCGGGGATGGCGGCCAAGCGGGTGTGCAGGCCGCTGGCTATATCCAGGCCGCAGTTGAGCGCCTCGACGGCCGCCGCAACCCAGGCTTCCGGAAACCGACCCCCCAATGGTGCCACCCCGACGATCAGGGTGCCTGCTCCGGCTCGTCGGGCTTGGCCGATCGTCATCTCCGGCAACCCGGCATCCGCGCCGCAGCCAGGCAGGCGATGCTGGCCCACGCACCATTCCCGTCGCCAATAAGCGAGGCCGGTGGCGGTCTTGGCGTCGAGCTGCTCGGCAACGTCGCCCAGGAAGAGCAGGTAGCCTCGCCGCAACTCGATCATCGGATCTCCATTCGTTCAACTTCGCTCAAGGACGGGCCGGTCTCCCGCCATCGAAATCCAGGATGGCTGTGGTAAAGGTCGTGTTGCCAAGCCCCGCCGAATCCGCCACCGCCGAGCCCGAAATGCCGGCGAAGAATACGCTGGTCATGATGTTGACGTGACCGAGCCGCCCTTGAGCCGACCGACGAGGGCCATGGACAGGTCGATCAAGACCCGGGTAACGCCCGAACGGTTCATGATCTCGCCGGCCAGCGCCCGCCGCCCGATACTTGGATTCTTCCCTCGGTCCTTGTCGATCAAAGCCGAAGCGTCCGGGGCTTTTGTCACCGCGACCATGTGTACCGCCCGAGCGGCGCGGCTTCAATGCGCGGACGCCCGGTCCCGTTGCAGGAACTCCAGCACGATCTTCTGGTACGACTGGGGATAGACCCGCGGGAAGAAGTGGCCGCCCTGCGGCAGGATGATGGTCTCGGCGCCCGGAATCAACCGGCCCAGCTGCTCGCTGTAGTAGGGCGGGGTGACCACGTCGTCGCGGGCGGCGATGATGAGCGTCGGCACCGTTATACGCGGCAGGTCGGCGCGGCGGTCGAAGCGCAGGATGGCCTCGATCCTGTCCAGCATGATCTCGGCCGGCGGCATGCCCTGGACCGCCGGCTCCTCATGCGCCTCCAGCTCCGCCAGGTGGTCACGGACCCACCAGCTTGGCCAGAAGAACAGGGCGTTGGCGCGCTGGTAGGCGGCCGCGTCCTGGCGGAGAATACCGGAGCGCACCTCGAACAGCCGGCGAAAATAGGCGTCGGCCGCGGTCCAGGTGGCGCTCAGCACCAGGCGGCCAATGCGTTCCGGCCGCTCGATGGCGAGGGTCTGGCCGATCGCCCCGCCGGCCGAATGGCCGATCAGGTGGGTGCGTTCGATGCCCAGGCCGTCGAGTAGCTGCACCAGGTCGTCGGCCATCTGCTCGACCGAGGTGTCGATGCGGGAGCGGCTGCTCTGTCCGGCGCCGCGATGGTCGTACACCACCACCTTGAACCGCTGGGAAA
The DNA here is from genome assembly GCA_046759805.1 of Kiloniellales bacterium. Taxonomy (GTDB): domain Bacteria; phylum Pseudomonadota; class Alphaproteobacteria; order JBHICX01; family JBHICX01; genus JBHICX01. The sequence continues at coordinate 3,754 of JBHICX010000218.1, forward strand.
GGCCGCTCAGATGCGGCGCCCAGAACGACCCGACCCCGGACAGGCCCGGCACCAGCGCCAAAGGCGGGCCGTCGCCGTGCACCTCGTAGTAGAGCCGGTCGCCGTCCCGAAGCGTGACAAAGGCCACGACGAAACCCCCTCACCGGATCGACGGCCAAGACTGCGGCGGCCGCGGGGGATCAAGGGTTTCTTTGGCCGGCCTCACCCCTCGCCCGCCGGCCGCTCCGGGTCGAGCCGCGCGAACACCGTGTCGGCCTCGATCCGGGCCACGTCTTGCGGCCGCGGGAACGGCTCCGGCGCCGGCTCCCCGGGTTGGCGCCGCCGGCCTATGGCCTTGAAGAACTCCTCCAGACCCGGCGGTATGATCACCCACACGCTCTTCATCTCGACATCGCCGTCGTTGATAAAACAGTGCTTCACCCAGCGCCCGGTGTAGATCGTGGTGCCCGGGGCGATGGGGTGCTCGACGCCGTCGACGATCGCCCTGCCGCGGCCTTCCCAGAAGAAGGTGAGCTCCTCGTGCCGGTCGTGGGCGTGCTCGCGGATGCGACCCCCGGGGGCCACCACCTGCACCCCCATCGAGAACTGCTCGACAGGCGAGTTCCAGGGCGAGAGCTTCACCGACGCATAGCCGTTTGCCGGCACCGGCTGCCAGAAACTGTCGCCGTCCTCGGGTTGAAGGACGATTGCAACTCCCTTGTCAGGGTGATCCATGCCTCACCTCCGCTCCGCCGGCGCTGTCGGCACCCCGTTAATGGCGGAATGCGCCCGCATGCTAGAGCATTTTCCACTGAGGCGGAACCGGCCCACGTCCCCACCCGGCCAGCCGCAGCGTAC
>JBHICX010000219.1:0-4547 GCA_046759805.1 Kiloniellales bacterium
GGCACGCCATACCTGCGCGCGACGTCGACGGACCCGTCGCTGGAGCCGCCATCGACCATCAGGATGTCGAGGTCGAGCCCCGCGCCCGCCTGCGGGGCCGCAAGGTCGTCCAACAGCCGCGCCAGCGCGGCCCCCGCGTTCCAACAGATGATCACCGCGGTGACCCGAGGCCGGCCGCCAACTGCACCGCCCGTCACGATCGGCGTTATCCCACACCTGGTTGATCGGGAGCGGGACTATGGCGAGGCCGGCACCCCCGGTCAATCGGCCCGGTCCGCCTCAGCGCGGCGTGGTGGCCGACAGGTAGGTGGACAGGTAGTCCAGGATGATCTTGCGCTGGTCCGGGTCGAGCTCCGGCATGTCCTGCTCCTCGACCATCCAGTCGAGGGTTTCGTCCCAGACGTCCCGGCGCAATCGCTGCTGTTTGACCAGCATGATCGAGTGGCAGGCCGTGCAGGTGTAGAACACCTCCTCCCGCCCGGGGCCGGGCGGCAGACCCTGGAAGTCCTCGATATCGACGCCGAAGTGGGTGGACAGATAGTTGAGGATGAGCGTGTAGGCCCAGGGCTCGGGCATGTGCATGTTGTTCTTCTCGACCATGCGGTCGATGGTTGCGTGCCAGTCGTCACGGTCCATGCGCTGCTGCGTGAACTGCTTGAGCGAATGGCAGGCGCGGCAGGTGTAGTAGACCGCCTCCCGCCCCAGGCCGCGGGGAAGGCCGCCAAACGCGCTCGCGTCGTCGTCGGTGGGCAGTTGAACCGCGGTCTCCACGTCATGCGCGACGGTGGCCGGGGAGAGGACTCCCCAACCACCGAGTACGAGAACGACGAACGCAAACAGCGCCGTTCGCATGCGCATGTGAGTTGTCAGGTCGGCACGTGGACGGCGACGCGGTGCATGCTGTTGTTGAGGTAGCCCTTGGCGTTCCAGCTGATGGCGAACGGCTGCATCCGGCCCTGGTCGTCGGTGGCGCGCGCCCAGATCTCGTAATAGCCCTTGGTCGGGAATTGGATCCGCGCCCGCCAATGCTGCCAGGCGTAGCGGTTCGACGGCGGATCGAGCTCGGCTCGCATCCAGCTGGCGCCGAAGTCGTGGGTCACGTCGAGCGCCTTGACCATGCGATCGCCGGCCCAGGCGTGGCCGCGCACCTCGAGCATGCGGTTGTCCGCCGGCAGCGCCGCCCCGGTCTTGGGATGGGTGATGAGCGACTTGACCGGCATCGACTGGATGATGCGCCAGTCCTCCTTCGGTACCTTGGCCCCCGGCTCCACCGGGTAACGCGGCGTACGGTAGGCGGTGCCGGTCATCTTCTTGCCGTCATGCACCTGATCGCGCACCCAGATGCGCTTCAGCCACTTGCCGGAGACCGAGCCCGGCCAGCCCGGCGCCACCACCCGCACCGGGAAGCCGTGCCAGTAGGGCAGCGGCTCACCGTTCATCGCGAAGGCCAAGAGCGTGTGCGGGTCGGTCATCTTCCAGATCGGCGCGCCGCGCGAGATCACCACCTTCGTCGGGTCGCCCGACAGGTGGACGTCGGCGCCGTAATAGCCGGTGTAGGCGGCGCTGGGCTTCATGCCTGCGGCCTTGAACACGTCGCGCACCCGAACCCCGGTCCAAATCGGGCACCCGACCGCCCCCAGGGTCCACTGGTTGCCCTTGGCCGGCGGGTTGAAGGCGGCGCGGCCGTTGCCGCCGCATTCCAGCTGAAGCTGCAGGGTCACCGTCTGGAACTTGCTCTTGAGGTCGTCCAGGCTGAGGGTCAACGGGGTGTTGACCTCGCCGTCGATCGCCAGCGACCAGCCGCCCACGTCCCCGGCCTTGGCGGCCTTCGGCACCAGGCCGTTGTTGCGGATGAACAAGCGATTGTTCGGCGTCACCGCGTCGTCGAGCAGGTGCGGCGGGGTCTCGGCGTTCACCGGCCGGTCGTTGAGCACCGTAAGCCCGTCCTTGCCTTCGAGCACGAAGGGCTGGGTGGTCTCCGCCAGCGCCGCCGGTATCAGGCCCGCCGGCATGTTGCGGGCGAACGGGATGGCGCCACCGACCGCGGCACTCATCGCCGCCAGGCCGGCGCCCTTGAGGAAGCCGCGCCGGTCCGGGCCCGCCACGCGGCCAAACACCAGGGCGTCGGCGCGCTCGGGATCGTCCTGGTAGAGCTCGCAGATGCCGCGCTGTTTGTTCTTGGTCATAATTGCCCCCATTCGTCTTGTGCCCGGCACCTCCCCTCACCGGTTGCCCGGCTTTGCGGGCGCGGTACCAATAGGCTCGATCGCTTGCCGTCGGGCAAGGGCGAACCCGCCCTCGACGCCAACGGATATGTTTTCGTTGGCTGCAATATAGGGGCGGCGGCGCGAGCCTGGCAAGCGCGCCGCATCGGCCCTTGACGGCCGGATGGGACAAGTCCATCGATGGCAACCGGGCCAAGGCCGTACACGGGCATCGACGACGGTTCCGGCGGCGGTCATGGCACCGTCGATGGCGCACCCATGGGAGGGCAGGCAATGGAGATACCGTTCTACCAGGTCGATGCGTTTACCGGCCACGTCTTCGGCGGCAACCCGGCGGGCGTCTGCCTGCTTGAAGAATGGTTGCCGGAGGCGACCATGCAGGCCATCGCCGAGGAGAACAACCTGCCGGAAACCGCCCTCGTGGTTCCGGAAGGCGATGATTTCGGCATTCGATGGTTCACGCCTAAGGTGGAGATCGATCTCGCGGGGCACCCGACGCTCGCCACGGCGCACGTGATCCTCACCGAGGTCGAGCCTGCGCGCCAGGCCGTGCGGTTCCACTCCAGGCTCGGCGATACGCTCGAGGTGGTGCGGGCCGACGGCCGGCTGATGATGGATTTCCCCGCTCGGCCGCCGGCGCCGCGCGATCTGGGCAACGTCGCCGAGGCGCTGGGCGCCGAGCCCAAGGAAGTGCTCGCCGCCCGCGACGGCTTCGCAGTGTTCGAGAGCCAGGCGCAGGTGGCGGCGCTCGTCCCTGACATGGCGCGGGTGGCGGCGATCGACGTGCTCGGCGTGATCTGCACCGCCCCGGGTGACGACTGCGACTTCGTCTCGCGCTTCTTCGCCCCCGGCGCCGGGGTGCCCGAGGACCCGGTGACCGGCTCGGCCCACTGCACGCTGATCCCCTACTGGGCCGAGAGGCTGGGCAAGCGGCAGATGTTCGCCCGGCAGATCTCGTGGCGCGGCGGCGAGATTCACTGCCAGCACAAGGGCGACCGGGTCGGCATCGGCGGCGAGGCGGCGGTCTACCTGCGCGGGACGATCGTGCTGTGATGTGGATCGCCCGCCGAGTGCCCGCGCGACGCCGGCGAACCTCACCCGTCGGTCTCCGGCTTGTGACCGATCACACACACCGCCGGCGGCGAAAGCTCGGCCAGGCGCTCGACATGCACCTCGGCGAGACCCGCCCGACGCATGTCCTCAGCCAACCGTTCGCCGGCCGCGAGGACGGCGGCGTCGGACTTGTCGCCGACGCGGGGCTGGAAGGTGAGCGCCAGGCGCCCGCCGCCCTTAAGGCGGTCATTGAGGGCCCGGAGCACGGCCACCGGATGGTCCCAGAACATGGCCACGTTGACGGCGAAGATGCGGTCGAACGGTCCGGCGAGGTCGGGATCGGCGTTGCCTGAAAGGGCTTCGGCGGATCCCACGAGAAGCCGCATCCACCCCTGGTCAATGGCGGCGCGGTTGCGGGCCGCCGCCCGGTCGCGCATGACCGCCGAGTGATCGAGGCCGACGATCCGGCCCCTAGTCACCCGTTTGCTTACCGCCTCGAGGGCAACGCCCGGCCCGTACCCCACTTCGAGCACCCGATCCTCGGGACCGAGATCCAGAAGATCGACGGTCCAGGCATTGCGCCGGCGGTTGGATGGCCGGTTGGCCATGATCCAGCCGGCGAGCCTGCCCACCACGCCCCGCGGCCGCCCGAACTGGCCGACCAGGTAGTCTTTTAACGACATGGGGCCCCGTTCGATCGCGCGGCGGCTTCAGGCGCCTGGGGCGGCGCCGGCGCCATGCTTCCAGGAAGCCGCCAGGCGGAAGACGAGGGCGAACGTGCCGGCGAAGACGACGAGGCCGAGCGCGTGCTTCATGCGGATGGCCTCGAGGCCGAACATGTCCGGCGCGAACATGTTCCACGACACGAGCACCAGCGTCGCCAGCAACAGGATCACGCCCACGATCTTGGCCGCGGCGATGGCGTAGCGCCGCAACAGGCGGTGCGTTACTTGGGTGTTTGGGTCGGCATGATTCATGCTGTTACTCCTTCGGTTTCGTCGAGAGGTCGTCGACCACGGCCTGCCAGTCGGCGCCCTGGAACACGTCGATCAGGGTGGCGAGGACACCTCTCGCCTCATCCAGCTCCTCGGCGCCGAGGTCGAGGGGAAGCCGCGCGAAGGCCTCTTCTTCCCGCTCGCGGAGGCCGGCGAAGACCCCGCGGCCGGCCTCGGTCGCCCGCACCAGCTTCGAGCGCCTGTGCGCCGGATTGTCGACATACTCGACCAGGCACGCCGCCAGCAGCCGATCGACCAGGCCCTGGATGTGCTG
>JBHICX010000220.1:0-4541 GCA_046759805.1 Kiloniellales bacterium
AGCCGGATCCCGCTCGTCTCCGCGGTGGGTCACGAGACCGACACCACGCTCATTGACTTCGCCGCCGACCGCCGGGCGCCGACCCCGAGCGCGGCCGCCGAGATGGCGGTGCCGGTGCGCGCCGAGCTCACCGCCCAGGTGATCGACGACGCCCGCCGCCTGGTCGCCACCGCGTTCCGGCACGTGGAAGAGCGCCGGGTGCGCGTCGACGGCCTGGCGCGCGGCCTGCCGGAGCCGCGGCGGCTCCTGGACGAGGCGACCCAGCGGCTCGACGACCGGGCGGAACGCTTGCTCAACGCCCGGGCGGTCTATTTCGAGCGCCGCCAGGCGGCGCTTGCGCTGATCGGACAAAGGCTTGGGGGCGGCCTGCGCCATGTCGTGGCCGAGGCTGCCGCCAGGTTCGAAGGGGTGGCGGGGCGGCTTCGGCTGCGCTGGATTCGCGGCCGGCTGGAGGAGGGCCGGCGGCGGCTCAAGGACCACGCCGAACGCCTGAGAGTCGCCATCGACCGCGCCATCGCCGACGCCGGGCGCCGCCTCGAGGCCGCCGCTGGCCTGCTCGACGGCATCTCCTATCAGCGGGTGCTGGAGCGCGGCTTCGCCCTGGTGCGCGACGCCGAGGGGCGGGCGGTGAAGAGCGTCAAGGACACCCGCCCCGGGATGGCGGTGGCGCTCCAGTTCCACGACGGCGCGGCGGCGGCGGTGGTGGCCGGCAAGCCGGCGTCCGCTAAACAGCGGCGGCGCCGGGCCGCGAGCAAAGCCGATGGCGACCCGCAGGGGCGACTGCTGTGACACCCGCTGACCGCCGGTTTCAAACCACAGAGGCACAGAGGCACAGAGGCGATTCACGGAGTCGCAGTCTAATCGGCGCGAAGCGCCTATTTTTTCCTCTCTGTGTCTCTGTGCCTCTGTGGTTTTTCGAAAGGGCCGTGCCGCTTCACCACCGGGGCGGCATCGGATTCTTGGTCCTGGCGGCGCTCATGGTACTGCCGGCGGACGTGGCCGGCGCCGCCGAGCGGCTGCGGCTCGACGGACCGTTGATGCAGGGCGGGCTGGTGCGCGCCACAGCTGCTCCGGGAGCCTCGGTGCGCCTCGACGGGCGGCCGGTCCGGGTGTCGCCGGAGGGCCTGTTCCTATTGGGCTTTGGCCGCGACGCCTCGGGAGAGGCCCGGCTCGAGGTGACCTGGCCGGACGGCCGGCGAGAGGTCCGCGTGCTCGAGGTCGCATCCCGGCGCTATGAGGTCCAGCGCATCGACGGCCTGCCGCCGGAACTCGTGACACCCGGGCCCGAGGACCTGGCGCGGGCCAAGCGCGAGGCGGCAATGGTGCGCCGGGCGCGGTGGCGCGATGACCCGCGCACCGATTTCCTCGATCCCTTCATCTGGCCAGTGACCGGGCGGATCACCGGGGTCTATGGCAGCCGGCGCGTGCTCAACGGCAACCCCCGGCGGCCGCATTACGGCATCGACATCGTCGCACCTCCGGGCACGCCCGTTATGGCTCCGGCGGCCGGCGTGGTCACATTCGTTCACCCGGACATGTTCTTTTCCGGCGCTACCCTGATCCTCGACCACGGCCACGGGCTCAGCTCCGGCTTCCTGCATTTGCAAGACATCCTGGTGGTCGAGGGGGAGCGGGTGGCGCGGGGTCAGCCGATCGCCACGGTCGGCGCCTCGGGCCGCGTCACCGGCCCCCACCTCGACTGGCGCCTCAACTGGTTCCAGACCCGCCTCGACCCGGCGCTCGTCGTCGGCCCGATGCCGGCCGGCCGGTGAGTCTGCGATCCCTGGCGTCTCTGGACACCACCGTGAGTTGGGGATACCTTTTCACTTGACGGCAAGCGCGGGACAGAAAATTGGCGCGTGCACTCCCATTCATTGGATTGGTTGCTGCTTTGGCCACTTCCTTCAGTGGCCAGGGAACGGCGACGAGCGACTTTGATGGGGAATGGGTAGGTCGAGCGGAGGGTGGCGGTAATCCTATCTGTACCAAAGATATTGAAATAAGTATATCGAACAATAAGGTGACAGGAAGTTTCAGTGGAGACCTAGATCCGACTACTGGAATAATAACGGGCCGAGGATTTCCATTGCCAGTCTTTAATGCTGAGGGCGAAGAGCGTTATAAAGGCAGATATGTTGATGGTCAATTCTTTGGAGAAATGTCTTACGAAACGGGTTTAGGTGTGGGTGTGGGTTGCAACGCTAGATGGATAGTTAGACGCGTGTCTCCTTCGGCTACATCGCTCGGATCAACGCAAGATCCGGAAAATATGATCGGCCAAACAAGAGTAGATACGGCGGAGCCGAAATTCGTGGGTTCGATCCCGAAAGAGGGTCTTGAGCCGGGTGAAGTTGCATTTTGGGACTCGATAAAGAACAGCACGAACGCGGGAGATTACAGAGCGTACATCCAAACGTTCCCCAATGGACGGTTCGCAGCCTTGGCACGCTCCAGGGCTGAGCAGTACAGCCAAGTCGCCGCCGCGCAGGTGCCCAAGGCCACCGCACCCAAGCCACTTGGTCCTAAGCTCGCAATAGACTTCGGCCGTTACCACGCCCTGGTCATCGGCAACAATAATTACGTTCGCGTCCGCAAGCTTGAGACTGCACTCAGCGATGCCGTGGCGGTGTCGGAGGCGCTCAAGCGGCTGTATGGTTTCGAGGTCGAGCTCCTGCTCGACGCGACGCGCTACGACATCCTCAAGAGCCTGTCGAAGCTGCGGGCGCGGCTGACCGAGCGGGACAACCTGCTCATCTATTACGCCGGCCATGGCGTCATCGATAATGAGACCAACGAAGGGTACTGGCTGCCGGTCGATGCCGAACCGGATATCGTCGCCAACTGGATTTCCACCGCGACGCTCACCACCATGGTGAAGGCGATGAGCGCCAGGCATGTGATCATGGTTGCCGACAGTTGCTATTCCGGCACTCTGGTGCGCACGGCACCGGCTAATCTAAGGACCGGCGCGGAGCGGTCGGCCTGGCTTGAACGGATGTCCAGGAAACGCTCCCGGACCGCCATTACCTCCGGCGGCCTCGAGCCCGTGATGGACCGGGGCGGCGGCGACAACTCGGTCTTCGCCAAAGCGTTCCTGGATGCGCTCTACGAGAACAGCGAGGTGGTGGATGCGCAAAGCCTGTTCGCCACCATCCAGCGCCGGGTGGTGGTGAACTCGGATCAGACCCCGGAGTACGCCGACATCCGCGGCGCCGGCCACGACGGCGGCGACTTCCTGTTCGTCAGGCGGTGAGCGCCTGCGAGTGATCGCGAAATCACGGACTCTCAACGCGTCGCATGGCGCCGTCGATTCCATGATGAACTCGCATTGCGCTGCGGCAACGAATCTAACCCACCGTTGCGAAGCGACGGGAGGGTGAGGGGGCCGCGCCGTCGAAACGCTATCTAGCCCCCGAATGCAGCCGCGGCGGCCTTCTTCATCTCGTCGGGGGACACGTCGCGGACGTGCTGGCAGATCGCCCAGGAATGCCCGAAGGGATCGGTCAATCGGCCATAGAGGTCGCCCCAGAACCGCTCCTCCAACGGCATCGTGACCGCACAGCCGGCCGCGACCGCCTTGTCAAACGCCGCCTTCGCGTCCTCGACATAGAGGTTGAGCGTGACGGGCGTGCCGCCCAAGCCCTTGGGGTCCTTGGAGCCAAACGCCTCGAGTGCGTCGACCAGCATCACCGGCGAATCGCCGATCCGGATCATGGCGTGCATCAGGCGCTCGCCATCGGGCATGGCCATGCGCCCAAGCTCCACCGCGCCGAAAGCTTGTTTGTAGAACTCGATGGCCTCGGCCGCGCCTTCCACGGTGAGGTGCGCCGTTACCGTGAAGAACCCGTCCGGGATCGCTTTGGTGGTCACATCGGCCTCCTGTTCATGTGCTGTGTCCCCACATTTCCGTCAAAGAACAGTCCTCAAAGCTTGCCCCAACGTTGGTGGAGCCACATCCACTGTTCGGGCCGGGCGCGGACCCACTCTTCGATATGGGCGTTGACATTGGTCATCAGGGCTTGCACATCGGCCTGGCGGTCGCCGCTGTCGGGGCGTTCCATCGGCGGGTAGATGGTGACCCGGAAGCGGGCGCCGCCCAGGCGTTCGACGCGCACCGGGACCACCGGGGCCTCGAACTTGAGCGCCAGGTTGGCCAGCGCCGGCGGGGTCATCGCCGGGCGGCCGAAGAACGGCACTTGGATGCCGTCGTTCATCCGCACGTCGACCAGCATCACCGTATGCCCGCCCTCATCCAGCACCTCGTTCAAACGCCGGGCGCCGGCGCGGCCCTTGCGAATCAGCTCGACGCCGCTTGAGCGCTGGATAGCGCGAACATAGGCGTCGATCAGCCGGTTGTTGAGCTCGCGGTAGACCACGGCCAGCTTGAGGCCGTGGCGCCGCGCCGCCAGCGTGATCATCTCCCAGTTGCCGAGGTGGCCGCCGAACAGGATGCCCGGCCGGCCGTCGTCGCGCAGCGCCTCCAAATGCTCGCCGCCGACGATCTCCAGCCGGCCGCTGGCCTCATCCCGGAACTGGTCCAG
>JBHICX010000221.1:0-4515 GCA_046759805.1 Kiloniellales bacterium
TAAGCGCGTGCCCCATGTGCAGGCTGCCGGTCACATTGGGCGGCGGGATGACGATGCAGTAGGGCTCGGCCTGGGGCCGCCGGCCGCCGGCGAAGGCGCCGCTCTCATCCCATTCCCGGTACTGTTTGGCCTCGACCTCGTCGGGTCGATAGGTCTTGTCCAGCATCGCTGAACGCCCTCTTTGTCACGCCGCCGGCGCCACCGATTCGCGGCCCGAGAGCCCCGATTCGACGCCGGCGCTCCGTCCTATACCTTAATCCAGCAAAGTTGGGCTTAAGAGAATCGCCGCCGGTCTAGCTTTCCGGCCCGCCCGCACGGCCGCGGCCACCCGCTCCCTGCGCCAACCATCGAGTGTTAGTTCTGCGGACCGCCGCTCAGCCTGCGAATTTCCGCCTCAACCAGCGTCTCGACCAGCTTCGGCAGGTTTTCGTCGAGCCACTCCCTAATCACCGGGCGCAGCACCTCCTTCACCATGTCCTCGAGCGTCCGGTTCCCGTTGCCGACCTTGAGGGCGGCGATGATCTCCGGATCGCTATCCCCGAGCGCGGCGAACGCGCCGGCGGCGGCCTCGGTCTTCGGCGAAACCAGGCCCGATTCCCGGTTCAGGGGTGGCGGATCATTCATCGTCGACTCCCCTTGGTCGATTTCCTCGGTCAGCTCGAGGACATCTTCGTCCGCCGGCGTCGGACCGTCCGGCTCGGGCTCGAAATCGGAGCCCGATTTCGCCTCGTCCCCCGCCTTCTCCTCGCCGTCCTCGGAGATGATCCGGCGGATCGAGGCAAGAATCTCCTCCATCGACGGCTCTGGTTCCCGATCCCGTTCGCTCATGAGTGCCGAACCCCTGGGGCCTCCTGCGGACTCACCCAGACTAGGCCACCAGGCCGGCGTTTACAATTACTTGCGAACGCCTTGCCAATCGCCCGCCTACTGTGGCGCGGCGCCGGCGGTGGGTCCGCCCGGGTCGATCTCGCCGGCCCCGAGGCCGAACCACTTGCCGCGGACCCGCCGATAATGCTGGGTCTCGTCGTAGTACTCGACCGCAAGCCCCAGGTCCTCGGCGGTCAACCGCCCGATGGCCGCCGTGAGCTGGTATTGGGCGACGATCTCGTCGCGCTCGGCGCGCACCAGGTTGACCTGCGCGTCCAGGAACTCCTGCTCCGCGTCGAGCACGTCGAGCACGGTTCGCGCCCCCACCGTGGCCTCTTCCTGGACCCCCTCGAGCGCGATGCCGGTCGCCCTCACCTCGCTCTGGAAGGCGCGAATCTGCGCCCGTGCCGTCTCCAGGTTCTCCCATGCCTGAACCGCGTCCTCGATCGCCTGACGGCGCGCCTCCTCAAGCTCGACCTGGCGCTGACCGAACACCTGCTTGGCCTCCCGCACCCGCGACTGCACCGAGCCGGACTGGTAGATCGGCACCGTGAGCTCGGCGGTGACGCTGGCGCTTTCGCTCATCTGCTGCGGCGTGCCCGTCTCCTTGGTCCGCTCGACCTTGCCGACCACCTCGAACTCGGGCAACAGCTCGCCGCGCACCACCTTGATCCGCTCGGAGGCCGCCGCCGCGGTGTATTGGGCCGAGACCACGTTCGGGTTCTCGGCCGAGGCCAACTCGACCGACTCCTGCAGCTTCGCCGGCAGCGCGAGCCTTACCTCCGGCTTCATAAGACGCCCCGGCATGACGCCGATCACCTTCTCGTAGGTCGCCCGCGACGAGGTGAGGTCGCCTTCCGCGGCGATGCGCTGCGCCGTCGCCCGGGACAGCCGCGATTCGGCCTGCGAGACGTCGGTGCGGGTAATCTCGCCGACCTCGAAGCGGTCGCGGGCGGCCTCGAGCTGACGCTCGAGCACCCGCTCGTTGTTGATGGTGAGCTCCAGCACCGCCTGGTCGCGGACCACGTCCATGAAGGCGGTGACCGCCTGAAACAGCACCGACTGCTCGGTGTCCTTGAGCCGGGCCCGGTCGGCCAGCACCTGGTTCTCGGCCTCGCGGGTGGCGGACACCGTCCGCAAGCCCCGGAACACCGGCTGGCGGACCTCCAAATCGAAGTTGGTGGGATGGGTAGCCTCCGTGCGCCGTGTGCCGACGGTTGCGCGGGCCCGGTTGTCGGTGATGTCGTAGCCGGCGCTGCCGGACATGGTGACCGTCGGCCGCCAGCCGGACAGCGCCTGCGGCACCCGTTCGTCGGTGGCCCGCAGGCTGGCGCGCCCGGCCTGCAGCGTCGGGTTGTTGAGGTAGGCTTGGACCAGCGCCTGCTCCAGGGTCTCGGCTGCGGCCCGATTGCCGGCCGCAAGCCCCATCAACAGGCCGGCGCAGACCGCCGCCATCCAGAGGCCCGCGCGCGTCAAAACACGAACCCCTGTTGGCGCTCGAACCCCGGCAGGGGGCGCACCGCCGCGTCGAAGATCGGGCGGCGCGAACTGGTGGCGCCGTGCCTGGTGATGACACAGGCCCGGCCCATGCCCGAGCCGCCGATGACGGTCACCAGCCGGCCGCCTTCGGCCAACTGTCCGATGATGCCGGGCGGGATCTGCTCGACCCGCCCGCCCAGCAGGATGACGTCGTAGGGGGCCTGCCGCGGCCAGCCATCGCCAAGCGGGCCTTCCACGATCACCGCATTGTCGATGTTGAGCTCCGACAAGTGATCGCCGGCCTCGACCGCCAGTGCCTGGTTGGACTCAAGTCCGACCACCGCGCTCGAGAGACGCGCTAGCACCGCGGTCGAATAGCCGCTGGCGCACCCGACGTCGAGCGCCATCTCGGTGGGCTCGACCGCCGCCGCTTGCAAAAGCCGGGCCAGCACCATCGGCTCCATCAGATAGCGCCCGTCGGCCAGCGCGATGTCCTCGTCGACATAGGCGATTCCGCGCAGCGCCTTCGGCACGAACAGCTCCCGCGGCAGCTCCTGCAAGGCGGCGATGAGTGCCGGGTCCGTCACCTTGTTGGGACGGATCTGGCTCACCACCATGTTGTGCCGGGCGGCGGCGTAGTCCATGTGCATACCCGACGATGGTTGCCCGGCGGCCCCTTGGGTCCGCCGACGCGCGGTTATAAGGGCTCGCGGGCGCCAACACAACGTTACCGGCCGTCTCCGGGGGGCCTTGGCGGCGGCGCACCAGGCCCGGCTTGACCACCCCCGATCCAGGGCCTATATCTCGCCGGCCTTCGCCGACCGACCTTCGCGGTCCGAAGCCTGACCGCTTCGGTCGGGCGAAGGCCCGAAGTCGGCTTCTGCCGACTGAAGGCCGGCGGCGCCGGCTGGGCCGGGTGGCAGAGTGGCTATGCAGCGGACTGCAAATCCGCGTACATCGGTTCGATTCCGGTCCCGGCCTCCAGTCCCACTTATTGAAAATATTGAAAAGTTGGGGAGTTTGCGTGACGCCATCGTCCAGTGGCGGCATGTCATTGCCGCTGCTTGGGCGCGATCGGTCGCACCAATTCATTGGTTTCGAGCCCGGTTGACGTGACAATGCGGTCGCGAACACCGGATCGTCGCTTGCACCCCTAGAACCCGGTCAAGAGCTTCGACGGCAGCCACACGGCCAGCTGCGGAAATGCGACCACGAGGCCGAGACCGATGAGCTGCAACCCGATGAACGGCGCTACGCCGCGGTACATGTCGTGCAGACGGATCTCGGGGGGGCTTATTCCGCGCAGATAGAAGATGGACGGCGCCATCGGCGGCGACAGGAAGCTGGTCTGGATGACGACCAGGAACAGCACGCAGAACCATACGGGATCGAGACCGAAGCTCCTGAGGATCGGGACCGCGATGGGAACGATGACCAGGATGATCGAGATCGGTTCGAGCACGAATCCGGCGATGAAGGTGATGAACAGCACCAGCGCCAGCGTCGCCATGCCGCCGAAATGGGCCGAGATGAGCAAATTCTGTGTCCCAATCAAGCCGCCGGAGGCCGCGAACACACCCGCGAACATCGCCCCGCCGAGAGTGATCGTGAGGATCATCGCCGTCACCTTGACGGTCTTGATCAGGGTGTCCTTGAGAATCTCGAAGCTGAACCTGCGATAGCCGACGGTCAGGAGAAACGACCCCAGGGCACCGACGGCTGCCGCCTCGGTTGGCGTCGCCGCCCCGGCCATGATGGAGCCGAGTACCGCCACGATGATGATCCCCGGCGGAATCAGCGCCCATGCCGTGACGTAGAGCCTCTTGAGGAACGGCGGCTCGTCCGCAGAGGGCGGCAGCCGCGCCCCATCCTGGGGCCGAATGGTGCAGCGGATGACGATATAGACGATGTAGAGCAGGGCCAGCAGCAGGCCGGGAATCAGCATGCCGATGAACAAACTGCCGACCGAGACGTCGGCCACCGGCCCCAGGATGATCACAACCACCGATGGCGGAATGATGGTTCCAAGCGATCCGCCGGCGCAGATGGTTCCCGAGATCAAGCCCTTGTCGTAGGCGTACTTGAGCATGATCGGGATCGCCAACAGGCCGACCACGGATTCCGTGGCGCCGACGATTCCGCTGGCGGCGGCGAACACCACGCACAACA
>JBHICX010000222.1:0-4510 GCA_046759805.1 Kiloniellales bacterium
GGTGAGCTTGTTGCCCGCGACCGCGGCGCGATAGCCGACACCGCTGATCTCCAGATTGATGGTGAAGCCTTCCGCGACGCCGACGATCAGATTGTTCACCAGGCTGCGGCAGGTGCCCCACATGGTGCGGCCGCGCGGCGTGTCGTGCCGGGGTTTGACCCAGATGTGACGGTCCTCAATCGACACCTCCACCTCCTCGCTGAGCGTGAGGCTCCTTTGGCCCAGCTTGCCCTTGGCGGTGACCGTCTGGCCGGCGAGCTCGACCTCGACGCCGTCGGGGACCAGGACCGGGTGCTTGCCGATGCGCGACATCTGGGCTTCCCCTAGGCTTCCCCGCCGCGGCCGATCAGAACACGCGGCACAGCACTTCGCCGCCGATGTTGGCGGCGCGGGCTTCCGCGTCCGACATCACCCCCTGCGGCGTGGACAGGATCGAAATGCCGAGGCCGCCGTAAACCTGCTGCAGGTCCTTGATCTTCGAGTACACGCGCCGGCCGGGCTTCGACACCCGGGCGATCTCCTGGATCACCGGCGTACCGTCGTGATATTTGAGCTCGATCTCCAGGCGGTCCATGCCCTTGCTCACCGGCACCCGCTTGAAGCCCCGGATGTAGCCCTCGCGCTGGAGCACCTCCAGCACGCTGGCGTGCAGCCTGGACGCCGGCGCCTCGACCTTGGTCTTCTGGCGCTGTTGGGCATTGCGGATCCGGGTCAGCATGTCGCCCAGGGGATCGCTCATGGTCATGACCGCAGGCGCTCCTACCAGCTCGACTTGACCATGCCCGGGATCAGGCCGCGCGATGCCAGCTCGCGCAAGGCGATACGCGATAGCCGGAACTTGCGGTAGTAGCCACGCGGACGTCCCGACAACTCACAGCGGTTGCGCAGGCGCACCGGCGAGCCGCTGCGCGGCAACTCGGCGAGTTTCAGATGGGCGCCGAATCGCTCCTCCGGCGGCAGCGACGCGTTCCTCGTCACCGCCTTCAGCCTGGCCCGCCGGGCGGCGAATTTGTTCACCGTCCTCGCGCGCCGCTGGTCGCGCTCGATGGCGCTGCGCTTAGCCATGGTCCGAACCTCTCATGATGGCTCAGCTCCTGATCGGCACATTGAAGCCGCTGAGAAGGGCGTGCGCCTCCTCGTCGGTCTTCGCCGTGGTCACGATGGCGACGTCCAGCCCGCGGATGGCATCGACCTTGTCGTAATCGATCTCCGGAAACACGATCTGCTCCTTGATGCCAAGCGCGAAGTTGCCGCGTCCGTCGAAGCTGTCCGTTGACAGGCCGCGAAAGTCGCGCACCCGCGGCAAGGCGATGTTAATGAGACGGTCGAGGAACTCGTACATGCGGTCGCCCCTGAGCGTGACCTTGCAGCCCACCATGTGTCCCTCGCGCAGCTTGAAGGCGGCAATCGACCGCTTGGCCCGCCTGATCACCGGCTTCTGTCCGGCAATCGCCGCCAGGTCCTTGACCGCGCCTTCGATCTTCTTTGAATCCTGCGCCGCCTCGCCGACCCCCATGTTGAGCACGATTTTCTCCAGCCGCGGCACCTGCATGGGGTTGCGATAGTTGAACGTCTCCATCAGTGCCGGCTTCAACACCGTCTCGTAATGTTCACGTAGCCGCGGCATGCTCGCACCCTGCCGTAATCTCAGGCGTCGATGATCTCGCCGGAACGCTTGGCGAAACGCACCTTGCGCCCGTCCTGCATGAACCTGTAGCCGATGCGGGTGGGGCGCGAGGTCTTCGGGTCGATTTGGGCTAGGTTGGAGAGGTGGATGGGCGCCTCGATCTCCTCGATGCCGCCGGGGCCGGCCCGCGACGGACGGCGGTGGCGCTTGACCATGTTCACGCCCTGCACGATGGCCCGGTCCCGATCTTTCAGCACCCGCAGCACCTCGCCGCTCATGCCTTTGTTGCGGCCGGTGATGACGACCACCCGGTCGCCCTTCTTGATCCTCGATCTGGCCATGACGGGCACCCGATCTAAAGCACCTCGGGGGCGAGCGAGATGATCTTCATGAACCGCCTGCTCCTGAGCTCGCGGGTCACCGGACCGAAGATGCGGGTGCCGATCGGCTCGCCCTGCGGGTTGATGAGGACCGCGGAGTTGCGGTCGAAGCGGATGGCGCTGCCGTCGGGGCGGCGGATCTCCTTCGCGGTGCGCACGATCACCGCCCGGTGGATATCGCCCTTCTTCACCCGACCGCGTGGAATCGCCTCCTTGACGGACACCACGATCACGTCGCCGACCCCGGCTGTCATGCGCTTGGAGCCGCCCAGCACCTTGATGCACTGGATGCGACGGGCGCCGGAGTTGTCGGCGACGTGCAGGTTGGTCTGCATCTGAATCATGGCCCGTCCTTCCGGCGCCGGCGGTTCACCGGGCCGCGTCCTTCAGCACTTCCCAGCTCTTGCGTTTCGACAGCGGCCGACATTCGCGGATCCGAACCTTATCGCCGACCTTGCAGGCATTGTCCCGGTCGTGCGCCGCGAACCGCTTCGAGCGGCTGATGAACTTTCCATACATCGGGTGCCGGAAGCGACGCTCGACCTTCACGATCACGGTCTTGTCACCCTTGTCGCCGACCACGGTGCCTTGCAGAACTCGTCTCGACAACGCTGCCTACTCCTGAGCCGCGGCTTGGCCGCGTTTCTGGTGCAGCACCGTCTGCACCCGGGCCAGGTCGCGCCGCACCTGGCGCACCCGCGCGGTGTTCTCGAGTTGCCCGCTCGCCTTCTGGAAGCGCAGGTTGAACGCTTCCTTCTTCAGCTCGGATAACCGGTCGAGAAGCTCGTCCATGGTCTTGGCGCGCAGATCCTCGGCCTTCATGGCCTCAGGCCTCCTCGCCACTGCGCGAGACGATGCGGCAGTTGAGCGGCAGCTTGGCCGCACCCAGCCGCAACGCCTGGCGTGCCACCTCGGGGGCGACGCCGTCGACCTCGAACATGATGCGGCCCGGCTTCACCCGGCACACCCAGAACTCCGGCGATCCCTTGCCGCTGCCCATCCGCACCTCGGCCGGCTTGGAGGACACCGGCAGGTCCGGAAAAATCCGAATCCAGATCCGACCGACCCGGCGCATGTGGCGGGTGATGGCGCGGCGCGCCGCCTCGATCTGGCGCGCGGTCACCCGGTTGGGCGACACCGCCTTCAGGCCGTAGGCGCCGAAGTGCAGGCTGGCGGCACCGCTCGCCATGCCGTGAATCCGGCCCTTGTGGGCCTTGCGGAACTTGCTGCGCTTCGGGCTAAGCATCCGCCGGTCGTCCTCGCCTCATTTGGGCCGGGGTGCTCATCGCGCCACCTGCTGCTCCTGTGCCCGCTTGTCCTGCGCCATCGGATCATGGGTCAGTATCTCGCCCTTGCACACCCACACCTTCACCCCGCAGGTGCCGTAGGTGGTCTTGGCCACGGCGGTGCCGTAGTCGACGTCGGCGCGCAGCGTGTGCAGCGGCACCCGGCCCTCGCGGTACCACTCGGTGCGGGCGATCTCGGCGCCGCCCAGGCGCCCGGCGCAGTTGATGCGGATGCCTTCGGCGCCGAGGCGCATCGCCGACTGGACCGCGCGCTTCATGGCACGGCGGAAGCCGACCCGGCGTTCCAGCTGCTGGGCGATGCCTTCCGCCACCAGCTTCGCTTCGATCTCGGGCTTGCGGATCTCGAGAATGTTGAGGTGCACGTCGCCACCGGTCATCTTAGCCAGGTCCACGCGCAGCCGCTCGATGTCGGCACCCTTCTTGCCGATCACCACGCCCGGGCGGGCGGTGTGAATGGTGATGCGGGCCCGCTTCGCCGGCCGCTCGATGACGATGCGCGACACCCCGGCCTGGCCCAGGCGCCGGTCGAGGTAGTCGCGCAGCCGCATGTCCTCGTGCAGAAGGTTGGCGTACTCCTTGCTTGCATACCAGCGCGAGTCCCAGGTTCGGTTGACGCCGACTCTAAGCCCGATCGGGTTGACCTTCTGACCCATTATTCGGTCTCCTCGCGCTCCTCGACCACCACCGTCAGATTGCTGAACGGCTTCATGATGCGACCGACGCGGCCGCGGGCGCGCGGCCGGAAGCGCTTCAACACCATGGTGCGGCCGACGCTGGCCTCCTTGACCACCAGCCGGTCAACGTCGAGCTGGTGGTTGTTCTCGGCGTTGGCGATGGCCGCCTGCAGCACCTTGCGCACCTGCCCGGCCACCCGTTTGGGCGAGAAGCTCAGCTCGGTGAGCGCTTTCTCCGCGCTCATTCCGCGGATGGTCGCGGCCACCAGGTTGAGCTTCTGAGGGCTGGTGCGAATGTGGCGGACACTGGCCTTGGCCTGATTGTCGGCGAGCCGCCGCGGTGCTGGCCTCTTGCCCATGGGGGTCAGCTCCTTCTCGCCTTCTTGTCGGCGGCGTGCCCGTGGAACGTGCGGGTGGGCGAGAACTCGCCGAACTTGTGCCCGACCATGTGCTCGGTCACCAGCACCGGAATGAACTTGTGGCCGTTGTGGACGCCGAAGGTGAGGCCGACGAACTGCGGCA
>JBHICX010000223.1:0-4459 GCA_046759805.1 Kiloniellales bacterium
ATCGAGCAGGGCGTGGAAATCGCGCGCCGACAGGGTCAGGAGGTCGCAGAACCCTTGGGCGGTGACGTCGGCGGTGCGCGGCACCTCGCGAAGAAGCGCGATCTCGCCGAAGAAGTCACCGCTGCCGAGCTGGCGCGGCTCCGGCTCGAGCGCTACCTCGACGCAGCCGGTGGAGATGAAGTACATCTCGCGGCCGGTCTCGCCCTTGCTGACGATGGTCTCGCCCGGGATGGCCAGCCGCGGCTTCAAGAGCCGGGCGATATCGGCGATGCGGTCGGACCGCAGCACCGCCAGGAACGGCACTTTCGCCACCAGCTTCTCCGGTTCAAGCCCGAGGTCCAGCTTCGGCCGGCGCTCGTACTGTCGCTCGCGGGCCTCGAGTTCGCGTTCGAGGTCGGCGAATACTTCCGAGCTGATGACCTCGGACTCGAGGAGCGCATCGTATTCGGCCTGCTCGAGCCGCAGCGCCAGCCGGCCGAGATAGCGTTGCTGCAACAGATTGGCGTAGTCCGGGTATTGCAGCCGAAGCGCACTCAAGGCCTGCTCGGTCGCGTTCAGCCGCCCAGCCAACAGCGTCCCGAGCCGCCTACCGGTTCCCTCCCCCACCATCGACACCACCTTCGGCAAGCCCCTTTCCCGCACCTCGCGCAGAATGGTCCAGGTGGCCAAGAGGACCTCGAAGCGGTCCGCAAGCCGCCGTGCCAGCGGCCGGCTCCAGCCCAGGCGGCGCTGTGCCTGTAAGGCGAGCCGGAAGCCGACGTCGAACCCCAGGCGCCTATCGACCGCGCTCTTGTATCCGTCGACGCCGCGCGCCTTCACGCCGTCGAGGATGTCATCCACCTGTCCCAAGAGCTGGCGCGCCACGTCGGAGGCGATGAACCCGTCGGCAAATTGTTTCAAGCAGGCGTTGCGTTCCTGGTTGCCGAGGGTGGCCAGGCCAATGGCCACCCAGTCGTCCTCGGCGATGCCCTTCAAGGCGTCCATGGTGGACTGCGCCTCGTTGAGGCGGCCGCGGTAGTGGCCGGCGATGTCGTCGGCAAGCCCGGGGGCAACCTCTTGCGCTGTGGCCGTGGCCTCGATGCTTTCGCCGATATTGGCCAGCGACAGCGCCATGGCGCGGTTTCGGATCGCCAGCTCGGCCGGCGACAGCTTGTCCAGGCCAAGCAGGCGCAACAGCGCCAGCATGCTGGGGGCATTGACGAACAGGGTGAACAGCACGAAGCCGGTGACCAGCACGCCGATGAAACGCTGGGTCTCGGGGCCGTAGGCGGCGTTCTCCATCACCGCCAGCGCCAAGGCCAGCGACACGGCGCCCCGCAGGCCGCCCCAGAACATCACGGTCTTGTAGGCGGTGCTGACCCGCTGTTCCATGCCGACCCGGTTCAGGAGCGGAATGAGCCCGTAGATGATGACGGCGCGGGCGATGAGCGCGGCAATGACGAGGGCGGCAATCCACGACGCCTCGCGCAAGCCCACGCCCTTCAGGATGCTCGGCACCGCCAGTCCCACCAGCACGAAGATCAAGGTGTTGGCCCAGAATCCGATCTGCTCCCAGGTCTCTAGGAGGCCGTGCCAGATGCGGGGCGAGATCACGGTGCGCCCGTAGGAGCCCAGCACCAGCGCCGCCACCACCACCGCCACGACGCCGGAGACGTGCAGGTAATGCTCGGCGACGATGAACGACAGATAAGCGAGGCTGATGGTCAGCGTAATCTCCACCAGGGGCACCTCGCGCAGCCGCTTGAGGATCTCGCACAAGCCGCGGGCCAACAGGTATCCGACCACGCCGCCGCCGGCGAACACCTTGACGAAGGACGCGGTGCCGGCCAGCAACCCCGGATCGGATTGGCCCAAGAGCATGGTCCCCAGGATGGTGAACACGACGATGGCGGTGGCGTCATTGAACAGGCTTTCGCCCTCCACCAGGATCGCCAGGCGCTTGGGCACGCCCAGGTCCCTGAAAATGGCGACCACGGCGACCGGATCGGTGGCCGAGACGATGGCGCCGAGCAGCAGACAGGCGATTAGGCCAACACCCGAAATGAGCGACATCGTGGTGCCGACGATCGCGGTGGAGATCAAAAGCCCGATCACGGCCAGCGCCAGGATCGGCGCGATGTCGTCCAAGAGCCGGCGCACGTTGATGGCCAGCGCCGCCTCGAACACCAACGCCGGCAGGAAGATGAAAAGCACCGCCTCGGAGGTGATCTCGAAGCCGCGCAACGCCTCGAGAAAGTCGCCGACGATGCCCAGCTGACGCGGCTCGACGTTGAGCCCGACGAACCCGAGAACGCAGCCGAAGACGGCCAACAAGACCGTGTAGGGCATGTTGAGCCGACCCGCCGCCGGCAGGATCAACACCGCCACCGCCAGCAACCCGGTCAGGCCCAGGACCGTGGCCCAAATGTGTTCCACATGGCCCCCCTTGGCCGCGCCACGTGTGGCCCTGCGACTGTGTCAGCCTCCTCCCCTACCCACTGAATAGCATGATATGGCGTGATGATGGCAATCGGCGCGCTCCGTCTTACGCATTATCCACTTACGTGGAATCGCTCCGGCCCACGCCCCCCCCCCCCCCCCCCCACCCCAACACACCACCCACGCCCCCACCCGGCCACCCATAGCATACACTGCCGTGGGTGGCCGGGTGGGGGCGCGGGCCGGTTCAGCCTGAGTTCAGCCTGAATGGATAATGCGGTGGTGCGGCGCGGGGTGCGGGCTGTTAGCCGCCTTTTCCTGACTGCTTGGCGGGCGTGGCGCTGATAGAAACACCAAACAGACGCCACCGACCCTCGATCAACTCGTAGGCAAGATCGAAATTCACATTCAGTGGCCGCGTCGGAAAGAACCCTGTCAGACGCAGCATCCCCCGTTGATCGATCGCCGGCTGGCGCGTCAGCCGAGGCGGGAAGAGCACGATCGGACCGAAATCAAGGTTCTTCTTGCGCAGATTGCCGAAGATCTCGGCAAGGCGGGCCGCGGTGTTGGCCTCGCGGAACGCCGGCGAGCCCAGATCCCGAAGCACTGTGTAGTTGCCGGTGCGATTGGCGTGATCGATTGCGATCACGGTTGTGCGGATGAGAATGGTGATCTTGTTGAGGTCGGGAACCGCCGGCCCGGTCTGCCCCGTAGCGCCACCAGCCAGCAACGCGACGAGTACCACCGCGAGCAGGACGCTGGAGCCGACCTTGCTAGCCATCAACATCGGTTGGGCCTACCTGACCCGGTGTCATACACCGGAGGTGTCCCCTACGCCAGATGCCCTGCCTGCCCGAAGCCGGAGCTTCGCTTCGGCGGAGGCAGGGCGACGGGTCGTTCGGCGAAGGCAGGGCGGAGCCGCCTTGGGCGCGAGCCGCGTCACGCCGTTCGCGCTCGCCCGGGTTGCGCCGAGTGGGCGGCGCGGCGAATCGGTACGCCGGCGACGGCCACCGTCGGCCCTCTAACAGGCCATCGACCCCCCGGCTAAAATGCGAACCTGGCGCTGAGCGTTCCGCCAACGGTGCCTTCCTCAGCACCAATGCCGACGCCACCTGCGAGTGAGAAGAAATCGACGACCCGTACCCTGGTCCCAAAAGCAGCCGAATTCGCGCCCTCGAAGGTGCCCCAACTGCCCGAAAACGCGAACCGCTCGTTTTCGGTAAGGTAAGGAACGGCGCTGGCCATGGCGAGCGCCATGGCCACACCCTCGGTGTTCTCCTCCAGCTTGTTGAAGATCAACCCGCCGTCCGTCGCTAGATGGCCTTGGGAGTCGCTGGTGACCACTTCGAGCGCCCCGGACTGCCTGCCCCTGCTCTGGGACGAGGTGATGCCTGGCATGGTGTAGGTGTTGGCCGTGGTGCCGAAGACCTGCTCGTTTTCGGCCGTGGCTTGGGCGCCGGCACCGAAGGCCGCCGAATTTTGGAAGTTGGCGGCAGCGCCCTGACCCACGACGGTCGCGAACTTGGCGTTCGCTGTCGCGGCTTGGCCCACGACGGTTGAATTGCTGGCGCCGGCACCCACGGTCGCACCCTGGCCCACCGCGACCGAATTGTCGGCGCCCGTGCCAATCGTCGCGCCCTGGCCAACGGCCGTGCTGTTCACCGCCGCGACCGTGGCGGCTTGGCCGACCGCCGTATCATTCAAACCATTCGCGGCCGACGCATCACCGAGCGCGGTTGACTGAGGGCCGACCGCTTGGGCGTCCGAGCCCAAGGCGGTCGCGTCCGCGGCGATGGCGTCCGCGGACTCACCCACCGCGGTGGCGTCCGCGGCGGTCGCCGTCGCGGAGTCACCGACCGCGGTCGCCCCAGCGCCGGTGGTTGCTTGGGCGTCCGCGCCTACGGCTACCGAGTCGGCGATGAGGGCGTCCGCGCCCTGACCCACCGCGGTGGCGTCAGTGGCGCTCGCCACCGTGCCGTCACCAAGCGCGGTCGATTGCGCGCCGGTCGCTTGGGCGTCCGAGCCCACGGCGGTCGCGTCA